>CAZAMS010000079.1:0-5126 GCA_964486305.1 uncultured Aestuariivirga sp. | reverse complement strand
CGCCGGATATGGCGCGGACTGCGGCGGAGGCTGCCCTTAACGAAGGCGCCGGCATTATTCTGGGGCCCTTGCTTTCCACCGAAGTGCAGGCCGTATCACCCGTGGCGCGGGCCCGCAATGTGAATGTCATCGCTTTTTCTTCCGTGAGCTCCGTGGCCACGCAAGGCACCTTCCTGATGAGCTTCCTGCCCGACGAGGAAGTGTCCAACGTGGTGCGCTATGCGGCGTCCAAGGGCTACCACAGTATCTCGCTTCTCTATCCCGCCTCGCAGTATGGCTCCGCCATTGAGCAGGCCCTCAGCCGCTCAGCATTGAGCGCGGGCAGCACCGTTGCCGGATCGCAGAGCTATGCCCGCGAACCCGCCGCCGTGACACAACCCGCCGCAGCCATCGCTGCATCTCTCTCAGGGCGGAGCAGTGCCCTGCTTCTGCCGGAAGGCGGCCAGATGCTGCGCACTGTGAGCGGAGCACTCGAAGGCAATGGCGTTAATCCGCGCACCACAAAAATTTTAGGCACCGGCCTGTGGGATGATGGATTGACCCGCTCGACGCCCATCGCCCAGGGCGGCTGGTATGCCGGTGTGGCCCCGCAACTGGTGCAGGCCTTCGAACAGAAATACATGGCAAGCTACGGAACCAAACCGCCGCGCATCGCAAGCCTTGCCTATGATGCCACGGCCTTTGCCGTCAACCTGCAGAAAACCGGCGATGTTTCCGAAGTGGGCATTGCAAATCCGACGGGCTTCCAGGGTTCAAACGGATTGTTCCGCTTCCGCGAAAATGGCCTGATCGAGCGCGGCCTTGCCATTCTGCAAATGGGGCCCGGAGGCCCCGATGTCATCCAGCAGGCGCCAACGAGTTTCAGCCCGCAAGTTCAGTAATCAACGCATTGAGCAGGCGGCGGCCTTGAGTCGTGGCCATCAGGCGCTGGCCCTCGCGTTTTATGAGGCCCAGTGATTTCAACCCGGCAATCTTGTTGGGGTCCATGGCTTGCCCGCGCAATTTTTCATAGCGCGCGAGATCAATGCCGTCGCTGACGCGTAAGCCCATGATGAGATATTCCGAGGCCTGGTCCACTGGCAGCACAATGCTGTCTTCAACACTGCCATTGCCTTTCTCATTCACCAGCTTGCGCCAGGTCTCCGGATATTTTTCCATGACGATGGCACGGCGGTTTTCACCATCGGCAATGCGCGCATGGGCGCCGGGACCAACCCCCACATATTCGCCATAGCGCCAATAGAGCAGATTGTGCCGCGACTCCTGTCCCGCGCTGGCATGATTTGAAACTTCGTAGGCCGAAAGACCATGCTTCTCGGTGAGGGTTTGCGTGAGTTCAAACAGGTCCGTGGCGCGGTCTTCATCGGGAACAATGAGCGAGCCCTTGGCATGTAAATCAAAATAGATTGTGCCCGGTTCAATGGTGAGCTGATAAAGCGACATGTGGCCTTCCTGCTCGCCAAGAGCGCGGGTCAATTCATCGCGCCACGCATCAAGTGTCTGTTGCGGCCGCGCATAAATCATGTCGAAGGATACACGCGGGAAAACTTTTGCCGCGAGGCGAAAAGCTTTCAGGGCTTCATCGGGCGTATGCTGGCGGCCCAGTGCCTTGAGATCACTTTCGTTGAGCGCCTGCACGCCAACCGAAACGCGGTTCACCCCCGCCGTGCGATAGCCGCGAAAGTTTTCGGCTTCGACGCTGGTTGGATTGGCCTCAAGCGTAATTTCGACCGTATCAGCAACGGTCCACAGATTCGCAATTTGATCGATGACTTCCGCAACTGCCGCAGGCGGCATGAGGGATGGCGTGCCGCCGCCAAAGAAAATGCTGCTGACCTTCCGGCCCGGCGTGATGTCGGCAAACCACTTCAATTCCGCCGTGAGCGCCTTCGCGAATGACATGGCGTCAACGTCGTGGTGGCGCACATGGGAATTGAAATCGCAATAGGGACACTTGGCCTTGCAGAAGGGCCAATGGACATAGATGCCGAAATCTTCGCTAGAGGAGGGCATCGACAAGCCTTTCAAAGGCGCGGCCCCGGTGCGACATCAGGGTTTTTTTGGCCGGATCCATTTCACCGAAGGTTTCCGTTTCGCCGTCAGGCACAAACATGGGATCATAGCCAAAGCCGCGCGTACCGCGCGGTGGCCAGGTTAAAGTTCCATGAGCGCGGCCTTCAAAAAACTGCACTTCGCCATTGGGCCAGGCAACGCACAGCGTGCAATTGAAATTGGCCTTGCGTTTTTCAGGTGTCGTAGCACCTAGGGCTTGCAGTTTTTCCTCAACCAGACGCATGGCCATGGTCCAATCCTTGTTCGGCCCCGCCCAGTTCGCCGTGTAAACGCCGGGATCACAATTCAGCGCATCAACACAAAGGCCGGAATCATCGGCCAGCGCCACAAGGCCCGAACGCTCGGCGGAATAGACAGCTTTCAGTTTTGCGTTGCCGGTGAATGTGGATTCCGTTTCATCCGGCTCATCAAAGCCAAGGGAGCTTACTGATACCGCAGTCACACCATGGGGCGACAGCAACTCATTGATCTCACGCAGCTTGCCTTGATTATGGGTGGCGACAACTATTTTTTGATCTCTGAGTGACTTTAGCTCCGGCAAATCCCAAATCTTGGTCTCGGCAAACTCCACGGAGTTTCCAGCGGGGTCTCTCACGTAGATCGAGCGGCCACCATCGGGCCAATCAACAATACGCTCTATTGCAATCCCCTGCGCGGCAAAATGTTTCTGCCAACCATCCAATTCAGCAAGGGTGCTGCGAAAGCAGACATGGCCATTGCCCTTCGTGCCATGGGCCGGTGGTCCCTTCGTGGAAATTTGCGCCGCCGAGAGCAGCGGGTTGAACACCAGCAGCATCTGGCCGGCACAGCGAAAGAAAACCAGGCGCTTGTCAACTTTCTGATAGACTGGAAGCCCCAGCACATCACCATAGAAACGGCGCGCGGCGACCAGATCTTCCGCATAGAGAACCGTTTCCAGAATATGCCGCGCCTTGATCAAGCAATCGCCGCCTTCTGCAGGCCCACCAGTTCGTTGATGCCCTTGCGCGCGAGCCCCATGAGTTCAAGGAATTTTTCCTGGCTGAAAGGTTCGCCCTCGGCGGTGCCCTGAATCTCAACAATGCCGCCGGAACCCGTCATCACAAAATTTGAATCCGTGGCCGCACTTGAATCTTCTTCGTAATCCAGATCAAGCACGATCGTCTCGCCATGAATGCCGCAGGAAATCGCCGCGACATGATCCTTCATCGGCCAGGTCTTGAACATGGAGCGCGCCTCCATCCATTTCAGGCAATCCCACAGTGCAATCCAGCTTCCGGTGATGGCCGCGGTGCGCGAGCCGCCATCGGCCTGGATGACATCGCAGTCCAGCGTGATCTGCTTTTCACCGAGCGCGACGAGATCAACCACAGCGCGGAGCGACCGTCCCACCAGCCGCTGGATTTCCTGTGTGCGCCCCGATTGTTTTCCGGTCGAGGCCTCGCGCCGCATCCGCTCGCCGGTGGAGCGCGGCAGCATGCCGTATTCAGCCGTGACCCAGCCCTTGCCCAGTCCCTTCATCCACGGCGGCACCCGCTCCTCAAGGCTTGCCGTGCACAGCACATGGGTGTCGCCAAAACGCACCAGGCACGAGCCCTCCGCATGCTTGATATAGTTCCGCTCAAAACTGACGGCACGGAGTTGGTCGGGCTTACGGCCAGATGGGCGCATGGATAGTCCTTTCAAGAATTTGGAGGCCTTCTAGCGCGCTACGGGCACAAATGGAAATGCAATAATCCTGGGAATGAAGGAGATTGAAAGTCAGATTTGGGCCATGAGCGGAAATTGCAGCGGACCCAATTTACAATATAGCCATGCCTAAGCAGCCGAGAGTTCTTGATAGTAATCTAATTTTTTGCTTCACCAATTTCATCGATGTCGAAGGTAAACTCAAAATCGGATAGGCATTTTCAATCGGGGAAGCCTTCAACGGTTCTAACAAATGTGACGATTGCGGCGGTTTGACTTAATGTCGAGTATTCGGCCTTTCATTCAATTCCCCGAAGGCCCAATTTCTGAATGCAGCTATTCGAGGCAGATTTGAAGAACCTTCGAGGCAAGTAATTGAATAGATTATCTTCGGCATCGTTTCAAAATCGAAAAGCTTTACAAGTGTGCCCCGTTCGATCTGATCTTCGATGAGAACACCGTAGGCTAGAGCCACCCCCTGGCCCTCCTCAGCGGCTCTCAAAGTCAGTTCACAATGCGCAAAGCGCGGCCCCGTTAACTTCCTCGGAAATTCATCGCCAGCAGATTGAAACCAGCCGTTCCAATCATCACCCACTATATCACGCAACAGAATCGCTTGGGCCAAATCCTTGGGTTCAAGAATGGCGGGGTGGGCACTACGAAATCCCGGACTGCAGACCGGATAGCGAGTGGTTATCAGAAATGGGTCCACCATTAGACCCTTCGTGGAACCTGTTCCGTACTGTATAAGTATGTCCACACCATCCGCTGGAAATTGCATTGGATTGTCAGTTGTCGTCAACTCCAATTCGATGTCAGGATATGCAACGTTGAACCGCCTCATGCGGGGAAGTAGCCACCGTGAAGTGAAGGCTGGTGTAGCGCATACCGACAACACACCGCGGGTATCTGTGTCACGAACTTTTTTGGTCGAGTGATCCAGCTGGTCAAGGATTAATGTCAGGTTATCGTAATAATCCAAGCCAGTATGGGTTAGTTCCATTCCATTGGCATTTCTGAAAAAGAGAGCAGAATTCAAGAACTGCTCCAACGCTTTGATCTGATGACTGATGGCCGACTGAGTAACACAAAGTTCCACCGACGCTGCCTTGAAACTATGAAGTCTGCCGGCGGCCTCGAATGCGCGAACTGCCGAGAACGGAGGAAGTTTGCGACCCATAGTTCATGAATCCATGTCAAGTCAGCTTGAAATCGTATCGTTTGCCCTTGTGGCAAGTTCCAACATAGCCTTGCTGCAACATTAGAGCGGATTCCGATCATGTTCGAACGTAGCCCGCTTTGCGAAAGAAGTTCCTGCATTCTTTTGCGCTGAACTGACCAACGACGCGGCCAATCCTGCGCATGAGATTTGGAACAGTACGTTC
>CAZAMS010000078.1:0-5731 GCA_964486305.1 uncultured Aestuariivirga sp. | reverse complement strand
TCGAAAACGGTTGCCACTGGTTTTTTGAATTGCCGGACCACATGAAGTATTACCGCCACGTAAATTGGGACTATCTCGATTGGTCCACGTTTATGGGTTTCATGGGAAAACCTGAGCCTATCATTCACCAGCTCTATTGCGAGCCCCTGCAGAAGTTCCGTTTGGCCGCCCAGGGCCATGGAAAAGTCTTGCCGCCAGCCGGACACGCCACCCGCATCAAAACCTATTTTGATCCCGTACCCTTCTGGTACCCGCCCTTTGAAGGCGACATGGTCTCAGCCACCGAATTTCCCATGCATGCCATCACCCAGCGCCCCATGGCCATGTATCACTCCTGGGGTTCGCAAAATGCCTGGCTCCGTCAAATCCTCGGTCGCAACTGGCTCTATATGAACAAGGAGCGCGCCGCCTCGCTTGGTATTGCCGAAAGTGATTGGGTAACGGTGACTTCTCACCATGGCCAGATCAAATCCCAGGTGAAGCTCATGAGCGGCGTAAACCCGGATACAGTGTGGACCTGGAATGCCATTGGCAAAAGATCAGGCACGTGGGGCCTGTCGGCCGATGCACCCGAAGCCAAGAAAGGATTCTTGCTCAATCACTTGATCTCCGATCTTCTCCCGGAACGTGAAGGCGGCTATCGCTTTTCAAACAGTGACCCCGTCACAGGCCAGGCCGCGTGGTATGACCTCAAGGTGCGGGTTGAAAAAGCCATTGATCAATCGGAAATGAGTGAGCCCCAATTTCCGGCTCTGAAAAAACTATGGGGGCGGAAATGATGCTGTTCATTGTCGCTTTTTCTATTGTAGGTAAAATGGTTCAATATTCGCCCTCTCCCGTGCGCTTCGCATGGGAGAGGGTGCCCGACAGGGCGGGTGAGGGCTCTTTGACACAAACTCATGCATTGGAGCTTTTGGAAACAAAGGGCCCTTATCCGGCCATTGCTTGCGCGCTTGCCGCGCAAGCTTGCAAGCGTGGCCACCTTCCACCTTGGGCGGGAGAAGGCCAATTGGGCAAGAGAGGGATCATTCAATGACCTCGCTTCCAACCCCGCAACCCAATCAGAAGAAACTCGGCCTCGTCATCGATCTTGATACCTGCGTGGGCTGTCAGGCCTGTGTCACGTCCTGCAAGGAATGGAACACCCAAGGATACTCAGCTCCGCTCAATGATAGCGATCCCTACGGTTCTGATCCATCTGGCGTATGGCTGAACCGCGTCCATGGTTATGAAGTGAAGGAAGAGGGCAGGGACGACACTCGCGTGGTGCATTTCCCGCGCTCCTGCCTCCATTGCGAAACGCCGGCCTGCGTCACGGTCTGCCCCACAGGCGCCTCCTACAAGCGCGCCGAGGATGGCATCGTGCTGGTGAATCCCGACACCTGCATTGGCTGCAAACTATGTTCTTGGGCCTGCCCCTATGGCGCCCGTGAATATGATTACAGCCATGGCACCATGAAAAAATGCACGCTCTGCATTGACCGCATTTACAACACCAATCTTGAGCCAGAAGACCGCGCCCCGGCCTGCGTAAAGGCCTGCCCGACTGGAGCCCGCCATTTCGGCGATCTCGGTGATCCGGAGTCAGATGTTTCAAAATTGGTCAAAGCCCGCGAAGGTTTCGATCTGCTGCCAGAGATGGACTATAAGCCCATGAACAAATATCTCCCGCCACGCAAACGCCGGGATGCCGTGACATCAGCGTCTATTGCGCTGCCAAAAGGCGATGGCTCCGCCATGGACCGCCTCTTCGCCTGGGCCGACAGGTTCTTGAGCGGCAAGCCGTCAGGCACCATTGCTTCGCTAGAAGACATGTCCGACAAGCTCGAAGGCTGATGAACGTACGGCAATGAAAACGGCGACACATAAATTTCTCTTGTGGGACCTACACTCCCCCCAACTCGTCATTCCGGCGAAAGCCGGAATCCCGTTCATTCTCGGCTCTGTTCCAACAGATTCCGGCTTTCGCCGGAATGACGGGGTGGGCGCAGTATGAACCCCGCCTATTCGGTCATTCTGTTCACGACAGCCTCAGGTGCGGGCTATGGCTTGCTAGCCTTGCTGGGATTGGTTGGCATCAATCATGGCCCCGTATCAAGTTTCATCTTTGGGCTGGTCGCTATTGTGATTGCTCTCGGCTTGATTACCGTTGGCTTGCTTTCCTCGACCTTCCACTTGGGCCACCCGGAACGCGCCTGGCGGGCCTTTTCTCAATGGCGCAGTTCCTGGCTTTCGCGCGAAGGCTTTGCCTCAGTGATAACCTATGCCCCAGCTGTTCTATTCGGAACGACATGGCTTGGTATTGTTCATGCACCCGCGATGATCGGACCATTAGGTTTGTTAACGGCTATCATGTGCGCCATCACCGTTTTCTGCACGGCAAAAATCTATTCAACCCTAAGAACTATCCGCGCCTGGAATCATCCGCTCACCGTGCCGGTCTATCTCGCCTTCGCGCTCGCCTCGGGTGGCGCCTTGCTCACCGCGATTGCAACCGTCTTCGACCGCTTTCAGATATTTCAGGTCATCCTCACAGGTGCCTCCTTGCTTGTGCTGATCGCGCTGAAATTTTTATATTGGCGCGGCATTGATAGTGCGGAGCGAACCCACACGATGGCAGCGGCCACGGGGCTGGGCAGCGGCGTGCGCCAATGGGAAGTGCCACACACATCGGAAAATTACATCATGAAGGAAATGGGTTTTGCCGTAGCCCGCAAACATGCGGTGAAGATGCGCAATGCGGTGTTCCTTCTTTTGTTCGTCACCCTGCTGGCGCTTGTCGCCTGTTATTTCACACCATGGTTTTCTCTTGTCGCTGCGCCTGCAATTTTACTTGCAGCAGTCCTGGAACGCTGGTTATTTTTTGCCGAAGCCCAGCATGTGGTATCCCTGTTCTATGGCGCCGAGAAAGCCTGACATGTTGGCCCAAGGTGTTCGCTGGTTTGATGACTGGTTTGCGATTGAAAATATCGCTCCCGGCATTCATGCCATCGGTGAGCCGCGCTTTCATCAGGTCAACTGGAATTACCTGATCGAAGGGCAACACACGGCACTGCTCTTTGATACCGGTCCCGGTATACGCGACATTTCGGAAGTGTTGCGAACGCTGACAAAACTTCCGGTCATCGCTTTGCCCTCGCATCTGCACTTTGATCATACGGGCAATCTGCATCGTTTTCAGACCATCGCCTTGCCTGACTTGGCTGTCTTAAGGGCTTGCGTGCGTGACGGTCTGCTTCATGCCACCGATGATCTCTTCCGTGGATTCCTCGAAGGCATGGTTTGGAAACCCGTAAGGATTTCCGAATGGTGGCCCATTGGACACCGCATTGATCTTGGCGGCAGGCTTCTTGAAATCATTCACACCCCCGGTCATACACCGGAGTCCATTTCGCTGTTGGACACGAAAGCGAACATCCTGTTTGCCGCTGATTTTATTTATCCCGGGCCCCTCTATGGACAAGTGCCCGGCGCCAACCTTGCGGATTATCTCAAAACAGCAGATGCCCTGCTGCTGCAGATAAATGATCAAACGCGAATTTTCTGCGCCCACGGTGCGCCGGGCGATAAAGGGAAACATCGCGCCCCTTTGATGAACGATCAGGATATTTCTGATCTTCAAAAAACTCTGACAGGTCTCAAGGATTCCGGCAAAATGCCCGCAGAAACCGTGATAAATGCCAGAATGACGCTTCTGGCCAGCAAGGCCGCATTTGCCTCCTGGCAGGCTGACTGAGATCACATTTTTCCCTGTTCGCTACAGTACATTAACCAAATCTTAACCATGTCTGGTCCTAATCGCCTTGTTGGGGTGCGTTGCGTGAGGGTGCTAATTTGTCAGTTGCTGTTCAATCACGAATTTCTTTTCGGTTAATGGGCCGGTCCTATCTGGCCTTTGTTTTGGCGCCGGAACTGCCCTTTGTGGATTGGCTCGAAGAGCTGGATCGCAGGGTGGAGAGTTCCCTGAGTTTCTTCGCCAACCGACCGTTGGTGCTGGATCTCACCAGCGTCGCTCCCACCAAGGCCGAGACCTTCGAGATCGTCGCCTTCATCGAGGAGCGCAACCTGCGGCTCATTGCTGTTGAGGGCGTGCCCCCCGACTGGCTGCCCGAGCGACTGGCACCGCTGCCGGGCAAGGTTCAGGCAACAGGCATGTTCCAGCCGCCTGAAGCGGAGAAGCCGTCCCGGTCTGCGCCGACACAGGCAACGGTTTGGGAGTCCGAACCTGCCACAGGATCCCCATGCGCGGCCCTGCTGGTCAACGAACCGGTGCGTTCCGGCCAGTCGATCATCTATCCCCATGGCGATGTCATCGTCGTCGGTTCGGTTGCCTCCGGCGCGGAGATCATCGCAGGCGGTTCCATTCATGTTTATGGCAGCCTGCGCGGCCGCGCCTTTGCCGGCACCAACGGCAACACCAACGCGCGCATTTTTTGCAGCAAGTTTGATGCCGAGATCATGGTGATCGACGGCCTCTACAAGACGGCGGATGATTTTGATCTCGCCCTGCGCGGCACCTCGGTGCAGGCGCGGCTGGACCGGAACGTCATGAACATCGAGCAAATGAGCTAAAAATGTCAGGAGTAATGTGTATGGCTAAAGTCCTCGTCGTAACGTCCGGTAAGGGAGGTGTCGGCAAAACCACGTCCACAGCTGCTTTGGGTGCGGCCCTCGCGCTGAACGGCCAGAAGGTGGTTGTCGTCGATTTCGACGTTGGGCTGCGCAATCTCGATCTTGTCATGGGCGCCGAGCGCCGTGTGGTCTACGACCTTATCAATGTGGCCCAGGGCAATGCCAAACTGAACCAGGCCCTGATCCGTGACAAGCGCCTCGAAAATCTGGCGCTACTGCCCGCCTCGCAGACCCGCGACAAGGACGCGCTCAGCGAAAAGGGCCTGGCCCGAGTCATCAAGGAACTGCGCACCCTGTTCGATTGGGTGATCTGTGACAGCCCGGCCGGCATTGAACGCGGCGCCATGATGGCCATGCGCCATGCGGACGCGGCGATCATCATCACCAATCCTGAGGTCTCTTCGGTGCGCGACTCCGACCGCATCATCGGGCTGCTCGATGCCAAGACCGAAAAGGCAGCGCGGGGCGAACGGGTGGATAAACACCTCCTCATCACGCGCTATGACCAGGCGCGCGCCGGGCGGGGTGAAATGCTGAAAACCGATGACGTGCTCGATATCCTCTCGGTGCCGCTGCTCGGCATCATTCCGGAAAGCGAACAGGTCCTGCGCGCCTCAAACCTTGGCCAGCCGGTCACCCTGGCCAATCCGCTCTCGGCCCCGGCGCGTGCCTACAACGATGCGGCGCGAAGGCTCCTGGGTGATAATCTTGCAATCAATGTTCCGCTCGAACGTTTCAATCTGCTGGGCCGGATATTCGGCGGGAGGGCGGCATGAATTTTTTCGGCCTGTTCAAGCGTAGCGAAACATTACCGGGCACCGCGCCCGTTGCCCGCGAGCGCTTGCAGGTGCTTCTTGCCCATGAGCGCGGCTCGCCGCGCAATTCAAATAAGATGGTGGCCCTCAAGGAAGACATTATCGATGCCATCGCACGGCACATGATGGTCAAGCCAGAGGCGGTAAAGGTAAAGATTGACCGTCGCGCCGAGGTTTCAATCCTGCGCATAGCTGTCGACATTCCCGCCTGATCCCGGGGAATTGGGCTTTGCAAAGCCCTCAGGAATCATATAAAGACTTCTTTATATTCATTCCCTGAGGAA
>CAZAMS010000077.1:0-18717 GCA_964486305.1 uncultured Aestuariivirga sp. | reverse complement strand
GAAACTATAGTTGCCGTCATGGTCCCTGTTACGTCGCTCCAAAACCCCACAATCAAGCTTATCCGTTCGCTGTCCGAGAAAAAATTCCGGCAGGAATCGGGACTGTTTGTGGCGGAAGGCTGGGATGATTTGAACCGTGCCCGCAAGGCTGGCTGGGTGCCAGAGCATCTGCTGTCATCGGAACCGATCTCGGCATGGGGCGAAACGCAGCCATTTCTTGTTAGCGAAAAGATCATGGCCTCGCTCAGTGGCCAAAATAACGCGCTCACGGCCGTGGCCGCTTTCAAGCAGCGCTACACCGAGGAAGTAGCGCTGCAAGGCGTGTGGGTGGCATTGGAAGATATGCGTGACCCCGGCAATCTGGGAACGATCATTCGCACTGCTGACGCGGTTGCCGCTTCGGGTATCATTCTGATTGGACAATCCTGTGATCCCTATTCGCGGGACTGCGTGCGGGCCACCACGGGTTCCATTTTTGGAGTTCCGCTGGTGCGCATGGAAACAGATACATTCGTTGCCCTGTGCAAAAGCTGGCAAGGCGATGTGGTGGGCACACACCTCAAGGCAAGGGATGATTTCAGGCGGACCTATAAATTCCCCACCCTGCTCGTCATGGGCAGCGAAGGCCGTGGCCTTTCAGATGAGATGGCGGAAGCGTGTAAGACATTGGTGCGCATTCCGATGCCGGGCGGGGCGGAATCGCTCAACGTGGCCACCGCTACGGCATTAATGCTCTATGAGGCCGTTAAGCCCTGAGTAACAGGACGGGCAGTAGTCTTTGCCCCATGATCAGCTTTGCTTATATCTGCTTTGTTTTTGCCATGTCGATTATTTGCGCGCTGCTGGGTGGCCTTGGCCACTTCTGGCGGGCCCATGCGACAATGTTTGCGGAAGACCTGGGCCTTGGCGAACCCCTGGATACGCTCACCCGCGAGGGCTACCAGTTTGAGCAACATGTTGTGGGCGCGGAGTGGGACGATGCGGGGTTTTGGGCGCCGGACAGCATGCGCAATTTTATCTATTATGTGGCCAGTGGCTTTGTTACGCCGCTATTGCTGGGTTTCGGAATGTGGGGCATGCGCACCGAAATCGTGACGGCAGTTTGCAGCGGCCTGCCCTCGCCAGTCTGCCCCTAACTAAGGGCAATCGCTGTCGCGCACGTATCGCGCCTTCACCCAGCCGTGAGTTGCCTCATCACCATTGTAGTGGCTGACCGGGCACCAGCGCTGGGCCCAGGGGCGGTACTCCGGTTCGCAAGGCGCATCCAGATGAATGATGCCATGCTGGCCCGGCACCAATTCGTCCACGATGCGCGACGAAGCGCTGGGCCTGCTGCGTAAATTCAATACATCGTCATCAGCAACATTGGTGACGATCAGGCAGCCGGGGCCGGATGTGGCTTGGGCGGCAGGGGTGAAGGAAACGGTGATAAACAAAACGGCGGTGAATTTGCGCATGGCGAATCCTCCTTATTTTCCCACTATCACCCCCGCCACCTGAACCTCCCATGAACCCCGCGGTGGTGAATCCCCCTCACCTCCAGCGCAAGAAACTCGCTTGCGCGGTGCTTGAGAACATGAGCACTCACGGTTTACACTGTTTTGTCTCTCGGAGGAATCGAATGAAGTCCCATGCGCGGGTAGTTGTGGTTGGTGGTGGCGTGATGGGTGTGGGCCTGCTTTATCACTTGGCGCTGGAAGGCTGGAGCGATGTTGTCCTCATCGAGAAAGGCGAGCTGACTTCGGGTTCCACCTGGCATGCGGCGGGGCAATGCCCGCAGTTCAATGGCTCGCTCAACATGTCCAAGGTGCATCTCTATGGCACTCAGCTTTATCCGCAGTTGGAAAAGCTCACGGGGCAAGCCGTTTCCTGGCATGGGTGTGGCGGTTTGCGTCTGGCCACCACGGACGAGGAACTGAACTGGTTCAAATACGTCTATGGTGTGTCGCGGCTTGCGGGCTATGAGTGCGAAATCATCGGGCCTTCCGAGATCAAGCAATATCATCCCTTCCTTGAAACCTTTGGGGTGAAGGCGGCCTTCCGCACGGTCACCGACGGCCATGTGGCGCCTGCCGACATCACCAATGCCATGGCGGCAGGTGCGCGGCAGTTGGGAGCCGAAATCTATCGCCGCACCCGGGTGATGGACATCAAGCTGCTGGCTTCTGGCGAATGGGAAGTGATTACCGACAAAGGCAATATCACTTGCCAGCATGTGGTGAATTCCGCCGGCTCCTATTGCGATGTGGTGGGCTCCTGGACGGGGCACAATGTTCCCATCGCCAATATGCTGCACCACTATATGATCACCGAGCCTTTGAAGGAGCTTATCGACCTCGACCCCGAACTCCCTGTGGTGCGTGATCCCTACTCTCATGCCTATCTGCGCGAAGAAACCAACGGGGTTCTTGTCGGCCCCTATGAAACGGAAACGGCTCATCTCTGTTGGGATGGGCAGCCACCCGCCTGGGATTTTGAAAGCGAGTTGGTGGCGCCAGAGTTGGACCGGCTCACGCCATGGCTGGAGCGGGCAACAGAGCGCATGCCAATCTTTGGCAATGCGGGTCTGAAGTCGATCATTTCCGGGGCCATCACCCACACACCTGACGGCACCTATCTTTCGGGGCCTGCCCCCGGCCCCAAGAATTACTGGATGCATTGCGGAGCCTCCATCGGCATCTGCCAGGGTGGCGGAGCGGGCAAATACCTGGCGCAATGGATGGTGCATGGCCAGGCCGAAATCAACATGCGGGAATTTGATCCGCGGCGCTTTGGCAATTGGGCGAGCAAGGATTACACTGCGGAAGTATCCGTGGCCGACTATCACCACATGTATTATTGCTACAAGCCCGGCGAGCAGCATGAGGTTGGCCGGGGACTTCGCAAATCATCGCTTTATGAAAAGCTGAAAGCAGAAGGCGCGCAGTTTGCGCAGATCTTCGGCTGGGAGCGGCCACGCTGGTATGACATTTCCGGCAAAGGAGAGGCCTATTCCTACAAGCGGTCAAACTGGTTTGAGGCGGTGCGCGAAGAGGCCATGGCGGTGCGCGAACGGGTCGGCCTTATGGACCTTTCGACTTTCTCCAAGTTCGACGTAAGGGGGCGGGATGCTTACGCATTTCTTGAACGCATATGCGCGAATAAAATTCCCACCAAAGACGGAGGGATTATCCTGGGGCATCTCTTGAATGAGAATGGCTTCATTGAATCCGAAATCACTGTCACGTGCATGGGACCGGAGCATTTCTATGTGCTCTCGGCAGCTGTTGCCCAACTGCACGACAAGGACCAGTTGGAGTGGCGCAAACTTGCCTCCGAAAAAGTAACGATCACTGATGTCACTGACGACTTTGGCGTGCTGGTTCTGGCAGGGCCACTGGCGCGTGAGGTACTCAGCAAATGCACCACGACTGATCTTTCCAATGGCAGCTTCCGCTGGCTCACGGGCAAGGAAGCCGAGGTTGCGGGGGTCAAGAAAGTGCGACTCTTGCGGGTGAATTATGTGGGCGAGTTGGGCTGGGAACTACACGTTCCGATGGCTGACATGCCTCAAATTTTCGATACTCTGACAAAAATCGGGAAACCCTACGGACTAAAATTATTCGGCACCTACGCCATGAACTCACTGCGCATGGAAAAATCCTACCGCGGCTGGGGCTCGGAACTGACCACCGAAATTGACATGTTTGAGGCCTCCATGGAACGCTTCATCCGCCTAGACAAGGCGGACTTCATTGGCAAGGCAGCCACCCTTTCCAAACACCAGCGGGGGCCCCGCATGAAGCTCGTGTCGTTGGAGGTTGCCAATACTGACTCAGATTGCGTGGGAAATGAGCCGGTTTACAGCGGCGACAAAATCATAGGCCTCACCACATCTGGCGGCTATGGCCATGCTGTTAAGAAGTCATTAGCTTTTGCCTATGTGGACCCAGGTATGACAGCCATAGGTACAGGGTTTGACGTTCTCATGTTTGGTGAGAAACGCCCGGCCAGCATCACAACCGAATCACTCTGGGACCCCACAAATGCCCGCTTAAAGGCTTGATAACTCTAAAGCGACGTCAAGTTCTTGCTCGGTGGCAGGTCTTCCCAAGAGCTTCCTGCTGCAATAATGCAGGTTTTTCCCTCAGGTGTGGTGACCAATATGGTCCAGGTTCCTGCCTTTGAGGCGAAAACTTCGACCAGATTGACCTGTCCAGCAATGGCGAGCGCTTTGCCCGATTCCTGGTACTTGTCATTGAGCGCCTTGATGAAGTCAGCACGCTTGCCACACATGCCAAGGGCTTGCGCCGGGTTTGAAGCACCCAAAGCAAGGAATGATACACATGCACATACAATACTTATCTTAAACATAGTCCCTCCAGTCTCGCCGTCCGAGGCGCCGCCGGAGGTATCTAAACCCCCTGAGGTTAGGCGGGTCTCGGAGCGGTTATGCCGATTTGATCGTCCATAAACAGCTCCAACTACACGTACCGAATCATCTTGCGCTAAAGTTGTAAACAAATTGTCAATTTGCGGGGGATGCTATAGCTAGCCGCCATGCCATCCTCCCCGACCGCCCAATCCAACACATTGATCGGTATCGCCCTCATGCTAGGGGCCATGTTTGTGCTTCCATTTCTGGATGTTGTGGCCAAATTCCTGGGCCAACAGAATGTGCCCATCATCGAAATCGTCTGGGCCAGGCTTTTCTTTGGCATGGTGATGACGGCGCCCCTGGTGTGGAAAATTGATGGGGCCCGCAGCCTTATGCCGCAGCGCCCGGTCATTCACATGATTCGCGCCACATTTCTCATTGCCGCAACGGGACTGTTCTTCTGGGCGCTGAAATTCCAGGGGATTGCTGAGACGCTGGCCATCTTTTTTGTCCAGCCCCTGGTGATTACCACCCTGTCGCCACTTATCCTTGGTGAAAATGTTGGCGTACGGCGCTGGCTGGCGGTTGCGGTTGGCTTCATGGGTACGCTGATTATCATTCGCCCCGGGTTTCAAAGCCTGAACCCCGGGGTCTTCATGGCGCTGGGTGCGGGCACTTCCCTGGCGCTCTACATGCTGCTCACGCGCCGGATTGCGGGCGGCACAAGCGCCATGACCACGACATTTCTTACCAGCCTTGCGGGTGCGATCATTACTTCAATTGCCGTGGTATTTTTCTGGCAGGCGCCTACACTGCAACAATGGTGGCTATTCCTTCTCCTGGCCTTCATCGCCACGGCCGGACATTACCTCATTGTGCGCGCCTATGATTATGCGGAGGCTTCACTGCTTGCTCCGCTGGGCTACACGGAAATGATCATGGCTGTCATCGTGGGCTGGTATTTCTTCGGCGACTTTCCGGATCACTGGACATTTGTGGGTGTCGGCATTTTGATTGCCTGCGCAATTTATATTTCCTACCGCGAGAAGAAGCTAAACGTTGCCCCCCTGGAAACGCCACCAACAATGATCAGTTAGGTTTTTTGATCATTCCTTCAATGCGGCGATCGGGAATGAACCACATCAGGGCCACGGCAACGAAGAGACCGCCAGAAATCCACGGATTGTAGAAGGCAATGGCAATCGCTGCGGCGTAGGCTACAACAGAAATATTGCCCTTAGAGTCAAAGCCTATAGCTCTTGCAATGTCGGACTCCCTGCCGTGGGTTGCAATAATGAAGCGGACCAAAATGCCGTAGGCCACGCCCGCCATCATTAAATTCATGCCGTAGATAATTACCGGCCATGTGGCGAAATGATTTTCGCCCATCCAGCCCGTAGTGAAGGGAAACAGCGAAAGCCAGAACAAGAGATGGAGATTGGCCCAGAGCATGCCGCCGCTCACATGCTTCACCACATGGAACAGGTGATGATGGATGTTCCAGTAGGTGCCCACGTATACGAAACTCAAAACATAGCACAGGAATATCGGGCCAAGCTCCGCGAGGGCTGAAAGCCCGGCACTGTGGGGAACCTTCAGTTCCAGCACCATGATCGTGATGATGATGGCGATCACGCCATCGCTGAAGGCTTCAAGACGCGATTTGCCCATAATTCCTCTTATTCGCTTTTGAAGCCGACCCTGGTATGCGAGCCATCGCAATAGGGCTTGTTGGCGGATTGACCGCAACGACACAGGACCGTTTTGGTTGCACGGTTGATGGTCCGGCCCGTTCCGCTCACAACTTCCAGATTGCCACTGACCAAAAGCGGGCCGTTTAGTTTCGGCGTGATATTTACGCGGCCATTGCGCAGCTCCAGAGCTTGTGACTCCTGATTGGCTGGCTCGCCACTGGCAACAAAACCCGCCGCCGTGTGGCTGCTATCGCAGAAAGGTTTTCTCTTTGATTGGCCGCAGCGGCAAAGCGTTGCCCGCAGGCCCTGATCCACACCGTCAATGGTCAGAGGCGCGTTGATGGCAAGCGGGCCGTTTTCGCGCACGCGCAGGGTGTTCACCAGGGGCGGTGCTTCGCCCACGCCGCCATCCACCCGCTCGTAAGTAATGGCGCCTGACGGGCAATTATGGGCAAGCTGCGCCATGGCTTCTGAACTGGCATTGTCCGGATGAATCCATTCACCCTTCACGTTGGGCACGAAGACATCGGGCCGGTCCAGCACGCAGTTGCGCGAGTGGATGCAGCGGCTGCCATTGAAGTGGATGATGAAGTCGCGTCCACGAACGGTTTCAATGGCCATGGTTTCAGCCTCCAAATAATCAATGCGCCGCGGCTGGCGCCCTATCCATGCGAAGTTTCAAAAGATACCAGACAATGGCCACACCCAGTGCCTTGCTTGCCACTTCGGTTGAAAATGCTGCAGGTGTCAGGTAGCCAGCGAGATATTGAAATGCCAGAGTATCCAATGGAACAGCCACAAGACTGGAAATCAGAATACGCGACTGCAGCGGACGCTTTGTGAAAGAATAAATTGCCCAGTCTGCCATTTCAGACAGCACGAAGGCTGTAATGCTGGCCATAGCGATCATGGGGTCCACCATGAAATAGGTGACTATACCCGCCAGCAAAGTTGCGAGCAAAATCTTGTGGCCGATTTCGCGCTGGGCATAATCGCGCAGCACGAAGACGAAGCCTACGACGAGATTGGCCAGGAACAGGTCGCCGAACGGCGTTGACCAGAATGTGATGCCCTGCACCAATTGGGTCGGCGCAAAGAGCCAATTCACCAATATGATGGAGGCGATATAGACGCCTACCGACACCAGGATTCGGGAGGGGGCATTCATCCGACGATTTCCGCGGCTTTGAAGCAAAGCTTGATTTCCTTCTTGGCGTTTTCGGCGCTGTCCGAGCCATGCACTGAATTAGCCTCAATGGATTCAGCAAAATCCTTGCGGATGGTGCCGGCGTCGGCGTTGGCCGGGTTGGTGGCGCCCATGATTTCACGATATTTGGCAACCGCATCATTGCCTTCCAGCACCTGCATGACGATGGGACCGGAGGTCATGAACTTCACAAGGTCCTTGTAGAAAGGGCGCTTGGCATGAACCGCATCGAACTTCTTGGCATCGGCCTGTTTCCACTTCACGCGGCGCTGGGCAATGATGCGCAGGCCCGCACCTTCGATCTTGGCGTTAATGGCGCCAGTCAGATTGCGGCGTGTTGCATCCGGCTTGATGATCGAGAATGTACGTTCAATGGCCATAATTGTCCCTGTATGTTGAAATGAATTGGGCCGCGTTTTAGACGCGGCCCAAGGGACTTGCAAGGAAAAGACGCGCTATTCCTCGAGTTCGCCGAAGACAGCGGTGCCGCGGCTAACGGAGACCCGGCGGTTTTCCTGTTCGGCTTCAGCGGTTGGAATTTTCAGGTAGCGCTCGCCATAGCCCACGGTTTTCAGGTTTTGGGCCGGAATAACGTAGTAGGTAGTGAGCGCCTTCTTGATGGCTGCCGCGCGCTGGCGCGACAGGGCCTGATTGCTGGCATCGGAGCCTACCGCGTCGGTATGTCCTTCAATCAGGAATATCTCGCGCGGATGCTTGCCCAGGATTCGCTCAATGATTTCACCCAGGCGGTCGAGGTTGGCCACTTCTTCGGCGCGCACGAAGGCCTCATTGAAGCCGAAATGCACAGTGTCGATCTCAATGCGTGGTAGGGCTTCGCGCAGATCAGGCGAGGCCTCAACCTCTTCCACTGTATAGCGGCGGTCAATTTTCCTGCGCGGCGGGGCGACGAGAACATCCTCCAATTCCTCATCGTCTACTTCGGCGGCGTAGACGTCGTCCTGCTGCTGTTCCGGATCATATTCATCATCCAGCTCGATTTCATATTCCGCATCTTGCAGTTCGACCTGACGCTGGCGCCGTTCCCGCATGAGCCGCCGCTGCAACAGGTCCTCATCGCGCGCCATGATTTCACGCCAGTACTCGCGCTGATCGTTCTCGTAGCGCTGGTCTATGGTGGCCCGACGGTAAACCTCAAGGCGGCGGCGCAACTCATAGTCCTGCAGTTCGTCGGACGGGCGGCGGTCATTCAACACGATCTCAAGGTTGAAGGTATAATCCTTCTTGTTGATCTTTGACGGCTTCACGGGCGCTGAATCGGGCGCTGGCTGATTGCCCGTTTCTTGCTTGGGCGGCTCTGCCAAGGCTACGCGGTTGCGCAATATTTCACGCTCGACTCTAAGCTTCTTGCGGAGCGCCTTTTCAGTCTCGCGTGACAATTCATTGCCGGCCATCAGCTCACGGATGCCATCAAGCCGCTTGCGCAGATCTTCATCGGAAAGCTTGTCAGCAGGTGTTGGATCGTCAAGAAAAATCTTTGCTTTGGCTTCGGCTTCAGGAACTGCGGCATTGCCGTCGAGTTGTTGGGTTTGTTTGGTGTCAACAGCGGCGGCTGGGACTTGGGGCTCAACAGCGGGTGCTGCCTGCTCTACCGGCGCGACCTGCTCTACGGGTGCGACTTGTTCAACCGGGGCGGCCTGCTCTACTGGTGGCTGCGCAGTGGTTTCTGGCTGCACCAGTGGATCTGGCACCTTTTGTGCCGACTGCTCGCGGGCCTGCATTTCTGCCCTGACAGACTTAACGATCTCGGCCAATTGCGCTTTGGTTTCCTCCGGCAGTTTTTTGGATTTGGAGAATTGACGCGCTGCCTTGAAGCGGTTGGCCAAATCATCTTCGCTGAGTTCGGCGAGCGGCCTTTGATCATTCAGAAGGTCGGTCACTTCCTGGGGAATTTCTACGGGTGCCGGAGCTGCCGCCTCGGCAGGCTGTTCGGCGGGTTGCTCTGCAGGCGCTTCAACAGCTTTAGGGGCCTCAACCGGTTGCTCTACAGCTGGAGCAGCTTGTTCTACGGCAGGAGCTGCCGGCTGGGCTGCCAGTTCTTCACGGGCCGCTATTTCAGCCCGCGCCGCTTGGGCGATGGTTTGCAGTTGATCGCGCATTTCCGGCGCAAGACCGTCCATTTTCGAGAAGTTGCGGGCCTGTTTGGCGCGGGCACTCAACTCGTCGGCTGAAAGCTCACTCAGGGGCCTTTGATCATTTAGCAGAAGTAGAACTTCTTCCGGAATTTGCGGGGCTGCAATTTCAGCAGCAGGATCTGCGGGCTGCGCCTCCTGGGCAAAGGACGGGGCCGCAAAAAGGGTCAAAGCCAAAAGACTGGCTGTCAGGAGTAAAAACTTCATGTGTCGTCTCCAAATAATTGACATGGATTATTACACGCCAAAATACTGATTCCGCTGGGATAACTAGAAACAGTATACGGCGGAACTGTGGGGCAATTTAGCTACTTTGCCACAAGTCTGAACGCGCGTTGGGGCGGTTTGTTCCATGCCGGACAGATTAAAGCCTGCCAGCCTCGATAATACGCTTCAGAAAAACCCGGGTGCGCTCCTCTTTCGGATCGCCAAAAAGCTGGTCCGGGGGGCCTTCCTCATGGACCACGCCCTCATAGAGAAAACACACTTTGGAGGCCACTTCGCGGGCAAAACCCATTTCATGGGTGGCGAGCAACATCGTCATGCCCTGCTTGGCGAGATCCCGCACGATGTTCAGAACCTCGGACACCAACTCGGGATCAAGGGCGGAGGTAATCTCATCCAGCAGCATGAGCTTGGGTTCCATGGCCAAGGCCCTGACGATGGCCACCCGCTGTTGCTGGCCACCTGAGAGGCGATCGGGGAAATCATTGGCCTTGGCCTCCAGGCCAATGCGTTTCAGCAAGACCATGGCGCGCTCGTCGGCAGCGCCCTGCTCCATTTTCAGGACCTTGGTGGGAGCCAGCGTCACGTTTTCAAGCACGCTCATGTGCGGAAACAGGTTGAAGCTTTGAAAGACAATACCAACCTGCTGGCGCAATCGGTTCACATCCACGCCCGGTCCGGAAACCCGGTCATTTTCGAGCCGGATTTCGCCGCCCTGAATTTTTTCAAGTCCGTTGATGCAGCGCAGCAGAGTGGACTTTCCGCAGCCCGAGGGGCCGATGAGACAAACGACCTGATGTTCATTCACCTCCAGATTGACGCCACGGAGCACACGCACCGGCCCGAATTCCTTTTCGACATTTTTCATTTCGAGGAATGCCATGTCAGCCCCCTGCCCGGGTTCGGGCATTGTCACGCTCAATGAGCTTGTCGACAAAGCGGGCCTGCGGAATGGTAATCAGTACAAAGAGGATTGCCACAATCGTGACGGCTGAAAGATTGAAAGCGTTTGAAGCAATGATGCGCGACTGATTGAAGGCATCGATCACACCCACCACCTGCACCAGGGCTGTGTCCTTCTGCAAACCGATAAAATCATTGAGCAGAGGCGCCATGATACGGCGCACGGCCTGCGGCACGACGACATAGCGCATGGTTTGCATGTAGGAGAGACCGAGCGAACGTGCTGCTGAAACCTGGCTCCAGTGAATGCTTTCAATGCCGGAGCGATAGACTTCAGCCACATAGGCACCGTAGGTCAAGGTGAGGGCCAGCACGCACCACCAGATCACCGGGATGCGGGTTGCGGCCTTTAGCTCGGCCGGGGAAAGCACGGAAAGATCAGTAAATAATCCCACTATCTTCGGTACGATGAGCTCAGGCAGCCCCGAAATGGGAAGGCCGAAGCCGATGAGATACAAGGTGACGACGGCGGGAAGTCCGCGGAAAACATCGCAATAGATGATGGCCAAAGCGCGAATAGGCTTGCCCGCCGGACCCGGCAGCATGCGCGCCAGGGCCACAACCAGTCCCCACACCAGCACCAAAATCTCGGCAACCACAAAAATGAAAAGATTGTTGATCAGGAATGACCTGGTCACCAGCCACCATTTTTCACTCATCAATGGCAGAAAGAAAAATGTTTTCCCCACGGCCGCGTCATTGGTGAGAATGAAACAGATGAAGCCGAGTGCCACGAGTCCGAAGCTGCCCCAGCCGAAGGTGAGCCAGGCGGAATCGCGCGCCTCCGATGTGGCAATGCGCATGGTGACGAGATCGCCCCTGTTCAATGCCGTACGCGCTTTCGCGGCCTTCCGGATTGAATTCAGCGCCGGAATAAATGTGAGTATTGACAGGAGAAGGGCACAGGCAAACAGGAACTCCCAGGCCCACCCATAAAAATCAAGATTCTGCAAGGCACCGCGAACAAGAACAGTGGCGCCGAAAGTTGAAAGCACACAAAGGCCTGCAAACCAGACAGCACCGACGCTGACACGCGTGGCGTCATTTGGAATTTTTTCCGGAGACTGAGAACTGCCCAAAATTTGCCTAAGCGCAAAATGGGACCCCCGCGTTTCTTGCGGGGGTCCGGATCAATAGTTATTCAAAGTAAGGGATTGTCGCGGGGTCCTTGCTCCAGGCTTCTGCCAAATATTTGCCACCGAGCTTTTTCATCGTGCCGTCATCGATCATCGATTGAATGATCTTGTCGATTGTACCTGCGTTGGCCGAACCCTTTTCATAAATCGCGCCATAGGTTTCACCGGTCTTGTATTGGCCGACCACGACGGATTTTCCATCCGTGCTCTTTTCTTCGGCCAAGGTAATGGAGGTATCGGTCAGAGCGGCGTCAATCTGGCCAGCGCGAAGGGCGGTAAACATGTCGCCCTGATCAGGGTACATCTGCACATTGGTCAGGCCCAGCTTGTCAGTTGCAAAAGACGCACCCGTGGTGGCTTGCTGCAGCCCAACCTTTGCGGTCTTGATGCTTGTGGCGTCAACGGGCGTATCGGCGCGGGTAAGCACACCAATATCCGAAAAGAAATAGGGAATGGAGAAATCGACCACCTTCTTGCGGTCTTCGGTGATGGAAACCTGCGAGAGGGTGAGGTCATAGCCGGAAGTCTGGCCGGAAACCAACGGGTCCCAGCCCACGTTGACCACTTCCAGCTTGTCGTAGCCGGCGCGCCAGGCAATTTCGGCGGCCATGCAATATTCCATGCCATCCTTGATGGCCTCCGGCGTATCGCCATTCCACCAGATGGGCGCTGGCAAGGAAACCTGAACCGTGAGCTGGCCTGCCTTGGCAGGAGCTGCAATGGGGACGGACCCTTTGGCACCGGACAATTCGCAGTTACCGATCATGTCCATGGCGAAGGCGGAGCCGGAAAAGGCCAGCAATGCTGTGAGGGCAAGAAACATACGTTTGGAATGTGCCATTATGAACTCCCTGTATTGGCGTGAAAGTTTGAGCATACACCGGAAAGCGGGGGGTGCCACAAGGGGTAATCAGCCTGTCCAGCCCAGGCCCGCCGCCACACAGTTCATGGTCATGAGCAATGGCAGGTTCAGATTGGCATCACGCTTGGTCTCACGGCTGTCACGCAGCAATTGCACCTGCCAGAGATTGGCGCGGTCGACCATGGGGCGCACCCGTTCAAAGCGCCGCCACAGGCCTTGGAAGCGTTCGCATAGGACTTTCTCGCCCGTAAGTTCCAGAATCGATTTGCTGGTGCGGCGATGTTCATGGGAGATCACGGCAAAAATGCGCTCCGCATCAATGCGGTTTGGCACAAGCTCGGCATATTTCTCAGCCACGCGCATGTCAGCGAGGAACAGCGATTTTTCAACTTCATCGACGGCGAGACGAAAACCCCGCGACTTGTTGAACATATCGCGCAGCAGCGCGAGGCCCTGGGGCCCGCGCGCTGACAGGAAGTCATCGAGGGCGTAGCCCAGACCATACCACCCCGTGAGCAAGTGGCGGTTCTGGCTCCAGGCAAAAACCCACGGAATGGCGCGCAGATCTTCAATGCCCTTCGCGCCAAAGCGGCGGGCGGGGCGCGAACCAAGTTTCAGCAGTGCAAGTTCTTCGACGGGACTTGCTGCATGGAAATAGGTGAGCAACGCCTTGTCTTCGGCCAAACGCCGATAGGCCTTGAAGGATAAGCTTGCGATTTCCTCAACCGCCTTTTGATGCTCGGGATTAATGCGCAGCTCCGGTTCTTCTCCAGACTTCAAGGTGTGAACCAGAACGCTTGAGGTCAGCACTTCCAGATTATTCAGCGCGGTGCCGCGGTTGGCAAATTTTGAGGAGACGACCTCGCCCTGCTCGGTCACGCGCATGTGGCCACTGACGGTCCCTGCGGGCTGGGCGGCAATGGCCCTGCCTGTTGGCGCGCCGCCACGGCTCACCGAACCACCGCGGCCGTGGAAGAAGCTGATGTCCACGCCTGCCTGTTTGCCCACGCGGATGAGCCGGCGCTGGGCTTCAAACAATTCAAAACTGGCGCAGAAGAAGCCGCCATCCTTGTTGCTGTCGGAATAACCCAGCATGATTTCCTGGCGCCCACCATTGTCAGCAATGGATTTTTTTACCACTTCGGTGGCCAGAAGTTCTTTCATGATGGCAGGACCGGCGCGCAAGTCATCAATGGTTTCAAAGAGCGGCACGATGCGAAGCTTGCAGCTTTCGCTGCTGGTATCATCGCTGAAGAGGCCGCAGTATTTCGCCAGCAGATAAAGCCCCAGCACATCGGAAGCGGAACGCGTCATCGACAGAATGAAAGTGCCGATGGATTGCGGGTCAGGCCCATCAAGGGTTTCGCGGATGAGATAAAGGAGATCAAGCAATTCACGCGTTTCTTCGGAAACACCGAAGAAATTGGGCAGGAAACCCAATGGCTTGTTGAGTTCACCCATTATCCAGGTGGTCCATTCCGGACTGCCTTCCCTGGGGACGGCTTCCTTGGCAACCGGATTCATCTTGTGCCAGATTTCCTGCAGCACCCGGTTGATCACCGTTGTGTTCTGGCGAATGTCGAGGCTCACCGTGCGGAAGCCAAATATTTCGGCCTCCCAACGGACGGGACGCACCAGGGTTGCGGCAATGCTCACGGCTTTCACATCGACAAGGGCACGTTCAGCGGCGACGAGTTCGGCAATGAATTCACCTATATTGCGAAAGGGTTTGGCGCCCGGCAATTCTTTCAGACGAATCCGCAGGGCACTGAACAGCTGGCGGAAGGGTTCCAGCGGGTTGCGCTGTCTTATGATTTCGCCCTGTCCGCAGGCTTCCAATTGCAGCGCCAGTCTCTCGGTAAAATCTGCCGGGAAATTCACTTCATTGCCGCTGAGCGAGATGAGATGAATCAATTCACCGAGGCGCTTTTCCATTCGCTCAACCGCGGCTTTGCGATTTTCCATCAGGGCATTGCGCGTGGTACCAACGGTCACAAAGGGATTGCCATCCCTGTCGCCACCAATCCAGGATGAAAATTTCAAAGGCGGGCGCACACGGCTTGGCAATTCGGGATAGTGCCGCTGCAAAGCGGACTCCATGAGGTCGCAGAGCGAGGCGGTGCGGTCAAACAGGGCTTCACGGAAAAAATGCAGGCCCCAGGAAATTTCCGATTCAACGGTGGGCTTTTCAATCCTGATTTCGCCCGTCATCCAGAGCAAATCGATTTCATTGCGCAGGAGATCAACCAGGGCTTTGCGTTCGCGGGGCGTCCAGCGCGGGCTCTCCAGCTCATAGAGCTTCAAATAGATGCGGCGGTGAATTTCCAGAACCGTCACGCGCTTGGCTTCCGTCGGGTGCGCCGTGATGGTTGGTTGAACGTCAATGGTGTCTAAAGCCTTCTGAACGTTTTCAGGCGCCACGCCAAAGGCCGCAATCTGGGAGAAGGCATGGGACAGCGAACCCGATACGGTATCGGGCCCACCCTGTTTTTCATATTCGCGGCGATTGCGGATGGCAGCATTTTCTTCGGCTATGTTGAGGAGCTGCAGCCAGATGCCGATCGCCTGCAAGGCGTGCTCGATCAAATGCGGTGGAATGCCTGCTGCCTCCTCCGGCTCATCAATGACGCTTAAGACAGTGGGTTCGCGCAAGCGGATGACCTGGCGGAGGAGATCGCGCAGCATGACGGTAATTTCGTCAATATAGGCACCTTCTTCGGCAAGTAGCTGCACCGGCTTGTTCATCTTGCCCCTTCCTATTTGAGTGGCGCTCCTCACGCCACGCGGTAATTTGTGCAGCGCAACATTACTCCTGTCAATGCGATAATGTGGGTTTCCCCGCCCGCTTTCTCCGGCTAGAACGCCGCTCCATGTTACAAATCAACAACCTTACCTTTCGAATCGGCGGAAGGCTCCTGCTGGAGGGAGCCTCGGCCTCCCTGCCCGATGGCCACAAGGTCGGTCTCGTGGGGCGCAACGGCACTGGAAAATCCACACTTTTGAAGCTTATTCTCGGTGATCTCATCTCGGAGGCGGGTTCTGCCAGCGTGCCGAAGAATGCCCGTATCGGCACCGTGGCGCAGGAAGCACCGGGGGGTACCGAGAGCCTCCTTGATACCGTTATGGCGGGCGACAAGGAGCGGGAGGCCCTGCTCGCCGAGGCTGAAACAGCCACCGATCCACACCGCATTGCGGAAATTCAAATCCGGCTTGCCGATATTGATGCCCATTCGGCCCCGGCGCGGGCTGCCATCATTCTGGCAGGTCTTGGCTTCAGTGAAGAGACCCAGAATGGTCCCTGCTCGGCCCTTTCCGGCGGTTGGCGCATGCGGGTTGCACTGGCCGCAGCGCTGTTTGGCGCACCCGATGTTTTGCTGCTCGATGAGCCCACGAATTATCTCGACCTTGAGGGCACAATCTGGCTCAAGAGTTACATCCGCGATTACCCGCACACCATTCTGCTGGTGAGCCACGACCGTGACCTCTTGAATGAAGCGGTTGATTCCATTCTTCATCTGGATCAGGGCAAGCTCACAATCTACGTGGGCAACTACGATAATTTTGAGCGCCAGCGCCGCGAGAAGCAGGCACTGACACTTAAGATGAAGAAAAAGCAGGACGACCAGCGCGACCATATGCAGGCCTATGTGGACCGCTTCCGCTATAAGGCATCGAAAGCGCGGCAAGCGCAAAGCCGTTTGAAGGCCCTGGCGAAATTGCAGCCCATTGCCGATGTGGTGGAAAACCGTGTGGCGCCCTTTCTGTTTCCAAATCCTGAACGGGCACTGGCCCCCCCTCTCGTGCGCTGGGACAAGGCGTCCGTTGGTTATGGCGATGGCAAGCCGGTTCTGAAAAACATCACGCTGCGGCTTGACCCCGATGACCGGGTTGCACTGCTGGGCTCCAACGGCAACGGCAAATCTACTTTCGCCAAACTGCTCTGCGGCAAGCTTCAGGTATCAGCCGGTGAAATGCACCATCCGCTGCGCATCACCATGGGCTATTTCGCCCAGCACCAGTTGGATGAATTGTCGGAAGACCTCTCGCCTTACGAGTATATTTCGGCGTTGATGCCCGATGCCACAGTTTCGCAGCGGCGCGCCAAGATCGGGGCGGCAGGTTTTGGTGCGGCCTTGGCCGATTCAAAATGCTCAACGCTTTCCGGGGGCGAGAAGGCACGGCTGCTTTTCATGCTGGCTACGTTCCACGGTCCGCATATTCTCATTCTCGACGAACCCACCAACCATCTTGATGTGGACAGCCGCGAGGCCCTGATCGTGGCGATCAATGATTACGAAGGGGCGGTCATTCTCATCAGCCATGACCGGCACATTATTGAAACTTGCGCGGATAGCCTTTGGCTGGTCAGGGACGGCACGGTGAAACCATTTGACGGCGATATGGATGAATATACGGACATCGTGCTAGGCCGTGCCTCACCGCCCAAAAAGGTCGAGCGCCAGACTGGCTTTGCGCCAGCGGCCAAGCTGCCGAAAAAACTTATGACTCCGGTTATCAAAAAAAAGATTCAGGAACTTGATGCCAAGATGCTGAAGATCAAGGACAAGATCATCTTGCTTGAACAGGCTTTGGCTGATCACACGATCTATGCCCAGGAACCCAAGAAGGCGGCGGATTTTGCCCGGCTTAAGAGCAAGTTTGAATCTGAACTTGAACGCGAAGAGACCCATTGGCTTGAGTTACATGAGAGTACATTGAATGCTTGATCTCACGAAAAGCTGGTTTGGTTATCTCTCGCTGGCAATTTTCGTGATCGCCTATCTCTTGGTCATCCTTGAAGAAACCACGCAACTGCGCAAGTCAAAACCTGTGTTGATGGCGGCAGGATTGATTTGGGCCCTCATCGGCATGGCCTATGCGGCAGCAAGCGCCGGCGAACAGGCGGAGGCAGCGGCCCAACGCGTCATCCTGGAATACGGCGAGCTGTTCCTGTTTTTGCTTGTGGCCCTCACCTACGTGAACACGCTGGAGGAGCGCCGCGTGTTTGACGTCTTGCGCGTGAAGCTCACGGAGAAAAATCTTTCCTACCGCAGCCTGTTCTGGCTTACCGGCATTGTGGCGTTTTTTCTCTCTAGTGTTCTCGACAATCTGACAACAGCCTTGATCATGGGTTCAGTGGTTCTCGCAGTTGGTGCTAAATCGCCCAAATTTATTGTCCTGTCCTGCATCAGCATTGTTGTGGCGGCTAATGCCGGCGGGGCTTTCTCGCCCTTTGGCGACATCACAACTCTGATGGTCTGGCAAAAAAACAAGCTCGCTTTCTTTGAATTCTTTGCACTGTTCATTCCATCGTTCGTAAATTGGCTGGTTCCTGCCCTCTTCATGCAATTTGCCATTCCAGATGAAACACCAGCAGCCAGTGCCGAAACTATTCGCGCCAAGCCTGGTGCCAATGGCGTGATTGTTTTGTTCGCGTTGACTATCGCGACGGCCGTTGCCTTCCGGAACTTCCTGCATCTGCCGCCTGCCCTGGGCATGATGCTGGGCCTGGGCTATTTGCAGGTGTGGTCCTATTTTCTACAGCGCAAAGGCACGCGCCTCGGAGACGGCGACATGGTGCTCAATTCCTTCAAGCAGATTGAGCGCATTGAATGGGATACGCTGCTGTTCTTCTTCGGCATCATATTTGCCGTGGGTGGCCTCGGTGTGTTGGGCTATCTCGCAATGGCCAGCCAGTACCTCTATGTCGATCTTGGTCCCACGGTTGCCAATGTTGCCATCGGAGTTCTGTCGGCCATTGTTGACAATATCCCCCTCATGTATGCGGTGCTCACCATGAACCCGGCCATGGGCGATGGCCAGTGGTTGCTCATCACACTCACAGCGGGTGTGGGCGGCAGTCTGTTGTCCATCGGCTCTGCGGCGGGTGTGGCCCTCATGGGACAGGCGCGCGGGCACTACACGTTCTTCGGCCATTTGAAATGGAGCTGGGCCATCGCGCTGGGATATGCGGCGAGCATCTTAGGGAGCCTCTGATTTAATTGCTTGTCGGCTGGTTTGCGATGTGATTCAAGATGGTGAGGGAGAGAATCCATGCGCCAGAAGACATTTTCGAGTTTGGGTTTTGAAGTGCACGCCAAGCAGACACGCCGACAGCGGTTT
>CAZAMS010000076.1:0-15290 GCA_964486305.1 uncultured Aestuariivirga sp. | reverse complement strand
GGCCGGTGCTAGTCCACGTGGTAACTGAAAAAGGCAAGGGGCATCCGTTTTCAAAACCTGACAAGGAAAACTACCACGCCATCCCGGGATTTGATCCTGAAACTCTGGAGCTCAAGCACACCACAAGCAATGCACCGACTTACACCAGTGTTTTTGCCAAGGCGCTGATCGCCGAAGCCGAGAAGGACAAGCAGATCGTTGCCATCACCGCAGCCATGGCTTCGGGCACGGGCCTTGATAAATTCGCCAAACAGTTTCCGGAGCGCATGTTTGATGTGGGAATTGCCGAACAACATGCCGTGACCTTTGCGGCGGGACTCGCCACGGAAGGCTTCAAACCGTTCTGCGCCATCTATTCCACCTTCCTGCAGCGGGCCTATGACCAGATCGTCCATGACGTGGCCCTGCAAAAACTTCCCGTGCGCTTTGCCATTGACCGGGCCGGACTGGTTGGCCAGGACGGCGCCACCCATGCGGGGAGCTATGACATTTCCTATCTGTCATGCCTGCCGGGCATGATTGTGATGGCGGCCTCCGATGAAGCGGAACTGGTTCACATGGTGGCAACGGCCGCCTCGATCAATGATGGGCCTTGCGCCTTCCGCTATCCGCGCGGCGAGGGTGTGGGCGTTGACCTGCCGGAAATTGGCATTCCTCTTGAAATCGGCAAGGGCCGTATTGTCCGGGAAGGATCAAGGGTTGCACTTCTTTCCCTGGGCGCGCGGCTGCAGGAATGCCTGAAGGCTGCCGATGAACTCTCAGTGCGCGGACTTTCGATCACGGTGGCGGACGCGCGATTTGCCAAACCACTTGATGAGGAGTTGATCAGGCAACTCATTCGCAAGCATGAGGTTCTCATTACCATTGAGGAAGGTGCCATTGGTGGTTTTGGCACGCAGGTTCTGCACTTCGCCGCGCGCAATGGCCTGTTCTCCGAGACCTGCAAAATCCGCACAATGTTCCTGCCTGACCGGTTTGTCGGTCATGCAAGCCCGGTTGAACAATATGAAGATGCGGCGATGACCTCAAAGGATATCGTCGCCGAGGTCTTCGCGGGGCTGGGGAGCGACGCGCGCCTCATTCAGTCGCGGGCCTGAAGCGCGCCAGCCATCTGTCCACGCGCAAATCTGCGGCACGACCGTGAGATTAAAGATTATTGCAGCCGCCAGAAGCATGGTGAGCATACCGGCAAAGGCCTCAAACTCCTTAAGGTGCAGCAATTGGGTTGGCAGAACAATGGCCACCATGGCTGCCGCTGGCAGCAAAATGGCGAGCGCCGCAATCTGGGGCTGCCACTTCTGCGCCACCAGGAGCAACGCCATGCTAACGCCAAACAGTGAGACCATGACAAGGGCTGGAAGTGTTGCAGGGCTGATTGCCGTTGCCGTTGTCACCACGAAGGCCGCGTAAACCGGCAAAAGCAAAAGCGAAGATACAATCACAATCAGCCAATCCAGAATACTGCGCAAGTAAGCAAGGGCGACTAGCAAGGTAAATATAAAACCAAAGATGAGGGCTGTCCTGGATGTCGATCCAAACGTGCGCAATTCCGCCCGCTCGGTCATCAGCGGACCGAGGGGCACGTCATCCACCACCCGTGTTGCATTGATGAATGCCCTGGCCGTTATCGCCCGGCGGGGCAGAACCTCAAGCCGCCACTTGTCACTGGCCGAGACATAGAGCGCGCGCAGATTGGGATCAAAATCAGAAAGCTGCGGCGTGGTCAGACGGGAAAGTTCCGCAGCGGTTTTTGCCAATTCGCCAAAACCTGAAAACAAAAGGCGCTCAAGTTCCACGGCAGTCTGTTCAGGCATTTTGGCCGTATTGGTCAGCACCGCTAGAGAACGGCGAAGTTCGTGGGCGCTGGCGCGCAGACCATCATCGGTGCCCGCACCATCGGCAATGACGCGCAGGCCCGCTTCCAGCCCACGCAGGTTTTCAATCAGATCATAGGGACCAATGGAACTGCCATCGTTTACTGCGGGCATGCTTCCTGCGAGGCCCTGCAGTATTTTACGCTTCTGCCCCACCTGTTGCGGCAGAAATGTTCCCATCCAGCGAACCGTTGCCACCTCTGGAATTTGCTGGAGATCTTGCACCAGTTTTGCCGCAGCGGACTCTCCCTCAACAATGAACTGCAATCCCCTGTTCGCCCCGGAAATATCGTCACCGGAATTATTGCGGCCTGAAATGCTAAAATTCAGGGATGAGAAAAATACGACGCAGAACAGCGATGCTGCCATTAACAGGACCGCAAGGGGCGGCCGCAACTTGTGCCAAATCGCGCGGATATTCTGTGTAGTTGCCTGATCGTACAAATCCGCAGGCGGCCCGTCCTCCGGTTTTGACATGAGCGAGGCGAGGGTTGGAACCAGCAGCAGGGTTGCGGCCAATCCGGCGAGGGTGGCAAGGATGACAATGGCCGAAATACTGGCCATGCTGGCCAGGCCCAAGAGTGTCCAAAGCAACCATGTTGCGCATACCATGCTGGCCAACGCCAAAAGTAGCGGTCCTGTCTCATGGGCCGCCAACATGATCAGGGATTTACTGGAGCCTGTTGCCCCTGGTTTTCCAAGGGCCGCAACCATGGGAATGGAGAAACCCATGACTGGCAAAAGTCCCGCTAAGGCCAGAGTTGCCGTGGCCTGATTCAAGTCAGGCGTTAAGAAGGAAGCGGCCGCAAAGGCCGTGGCAACAGCCACAATGGGCGGTAGCGTGAATAGGACGATAGATCGCAAATTGCGCAGGGTTGTCAGTACAAGGGACAAAAAAAACAGGACGGACAAAAGCAGGCAAATCACAATCTGGCGGCCCGTGCTTCCAGCTTCATTTGCCCTCGCCTCTGGTGGAAAATCAGTGCTGATTTTCAGGCCGGGCTGGGATTTCAGCAGGGACGCCGCGAGCCCTTCAATGGCAATACGGGCTTCCTGCAACCTGCCTTTGCGTGGATGCACTACGACCACCCAATCCCTGCTTTTTGATTCAACCTTAAGCCCCGCCACGCGCCGCCAGTCCAAAGGTGCCGGTTTGCCGGCCACCTGTTTTTTGATGGTGCCCGACATTTGCTGGAAAAGCGTTTCAAGACCTTGTGGCGACCGGCCCTTTTGAACGGCTTCCGCAATCTCATTCACCAAAGCTGAAAGTCCGGCAAGGTTTGGTGAGGCGGCAATGGCCTGAAATAATGGTCCCAAGCGCCTGACGCGATCAACCCGGGCCGCGATTTCGGCGGCCTCGAGATAAAGAAAGCCGAAGCGATCATAAAAGGGGCCCAGCCCGGGTGTAAATACCTGGCTGATATTGGCTTCCTGGGCTTCCAGCCTTTTGGCAATAAATTGCGCGGCATTTTGCGCCAGATTGGTTTTGCCTGCCGACAGGCGCACGACCATGAGTGAGGCAACGGTGGGAAATTCAGTCTGGAAGCGTGCCTGCGCCGATTGAGTTATGGGGTCAACTGCAATTTCAATGGGCCGGCTAAGATCAAAGCGCGTACCGAGTGCTGCAAGGGTTGCCGCAGCAGTTATAAAAAATGCTGCAATCAGGAAAACAGGCATGGGCCTGGCAATGCAATACCTAGCCAGTCTCGAAAATATATTTGGTCGAATACGCGGTCGCGTGGGCGGCCTTTGTGCCGACCTCCGCCGCGTTGGAAACAACTCTCGCTGTTCCTCCCAATCCTGCATAGTAGGTGCCGCCTCTAGCCAGTTGCAGATTCGCTCAATCGCAGCCAACATAAAGCATAATTCATTGAATTACAGGAAGAGATCGTAATGGCCAAAACAGGCAGCAACAGCGGATTTTTGCATGAATCAACACTTGCAGTTCATGGCGGCGAATTCGTTGATCCCGCAACGCGGGCCTCATCGCCAAATCTTGTCATGTCTGCCACTTTTGCGCCGACCGATGTGACCGGATTTTCGGCGCGCGACGAGAAGGATTATGACGGGTTTGTCTATGGCCGCGTGTCGAGCCCCACGGTGCGCCAGCTTGAGCACAAGCTGGCAGCCCTTGAAGGCGCTGAATCGGCCCTCGCCTTTGGGTCCGGTGTTGCGGCCAGCCACGCGGTGATTGCGGGACGTTTGGGCAAGGGTGATCATCTGCTGATGCCCGAGTCCAACTATGTGGGTGTTGCCGAACTGACGCGCGATACCCTGCCCCGCTTCGGCATTGAAACGTCATTCGTGGACACATTGGATGCCAAAGCAGTTGCTGCCGGAATCAGGCCCAACACACGCATGCTGTGGCTGGAATCGCCCGCCAATCCCACCATGCAAGTCTGTGATATCAAAACCCTGGCAACACTCGCCCATGAAAAGGGTGTGCGCGACGTGGTGGTTGATTCAACCTATGCGACCCCAATCGCCACAAAGCCATTAAGCCTAGGCGCGGATTTTGTGGTGCACTCGCTGACCAAATATATCGGTGGTCATGGCGATGCCATGGGCGGCACGGTCATTGGCAGGAAAGCTGACCTTGACGCCCTCAACCTGGAATCGACGGTGCATTTTGGCGGCATCCTGTCGCCCTTCAATGCGTGGTTGATCATGCGCGGTGCCGCCACTTTGCCTCTCCGCATGATGGCGCACCAGGAATCGGCCATGAAGCTTGCAACTTTTCTTGAAGGCCATTCCGCCATCAAGCGGGTGTTCTTTCCCGGCCTTGCCTCTCATCCGCAACATGCCCTTGCCAAGGCCCAGATGAAGAATTTTTCCGGCATGCTCACCTTTCAAACCCATGAGGATGGCATGGCGGTTGCCAAGCGCATGGTGAAGCACTTGGAAATCATCCACTATGCCGTGTCGCTGGGTCATCTGCGCAGTTTGATTTGTTGGATCGGGACCGAGGATATCGAACGATCAACCTACAAACACGGGCCGGAGGCAGCACGGCGTTTCCGCGACTATATGGGTGATGGCGTGTTCCGCCTCTCCGTAGGTATCGAAGACGGCGACGATCTCTGGGCTGACCTTGCTAAGTGTCTTTAGCCTTAAGGTCTGCTGCCTTGTGGCCACGATAGGCCCTGATACTGAAAGGGATGAGGGCCAGATAGACAAACGCCATAAGCGTAAGTGACTCCCACGGGAATGCGATGAGGCAAACAATGACCAAGGCACCAGCGCCCAATATGGGCAATACGAGATCGCGCCGAATCCTGGGCCGTGTGGTCTTGCCCGAATAGGTTGGCACACGGCTCACCATCAGCAGGGCTACGGCTAAAATATAGGGTGCTATGAGCACTGAATAGGCGTGGCCATTATCAATGAAGCCGAGAAACCCGAGGTACATGGGCAGAAGCGCAAGCCCCGCGCCCGCAGGTGCCGGGGCGCCACTGAAAAAACTTGCAGCCCAAGCGGGCTTTTCCGTATCGTCCAACGCCACGTTGAAACGTGCCAGCCTCAGCGCGCAACAGACCGCCAATATGAGGGCCACCACCCAGCCCTTGGTGCGCAAGTCATTCAAGGACCAGAGATAGATCAGGATTGCGGGGGCCACGCCAAAGTTGACAAAATCCGCAAGTGAATCAAGTTCAGCCCCAAAGCGCGAGGTGCCTTTGAGAAAGCGCGCAAGCCTGCCATCAAGGGCATCAAGGACAATTGAAATAATCACCGCGCCCACGGCCAGTTCATAGCGGCCTTCAATGCCGAGCCTGATTGCGGTCACGCCGCTGCACAGAGCCAGCAGCGTAATGAGATTGGGCAAGAGGTAACGCACTGGCACCTGCTTGAAGCGCTTGCCATTGCCCGGTTTTTTCGGAACGTCTGTATCGAGATCGGCAGCCACGATCAGTTTTTCCGTGAGGTTCGCTCGCCTTCAGGCGAGGTGAGATCGGCAAAGACGGTTTCGCCGGCAATGGCGCTTTGGCCAATGGCAACCAGTGCGGCGGCTCCCTTGGGCAAATAGACATCAACCCGGCTGCCAAAGCGGATAAGCCCAATTCTTTGCCCCGCAGTCAGCCGCTCGCCCTCGCCCACAAACTTTACAATCCGGCGCGCGATCAATCCGGCAATCTGGACAACGCCGAGCTTGCCGCCATCGGCGAGTTCCAAAGTGAAGGCCTGGCGCTCATTGTCTTCGCTCGCCTTGTCAAGCTCGGCATTCAGGAACACGCCCGGAATATAGGTGATCCTGGCAATTTTGGCTTCCAGCGGCGAGCGGTTCACATGCACGTCAAAAACATTCATGAAAACGGAAATGCGGGTGGTGGGTTCGCGCTCGAGGTCAAGCTCGGGGGGCGGAATGACTTTTTCGATTGCGCTGATGCGGCCATCGGCGGGTGAAATCACAAGTCCAGCCCGTAAAGGTGTAACCCGCTCGGGATCACGGAAAAAATAGGTGCACCAGGCTGTAGCAACAACGCCAATCCAGCCCAGCGTTTCCACCTCAAGCCAGAACAGGAAAAGGGTGATGCCCGCAAAAATGGCAATGAAGCGATAGCCCTCCTTGTGGATGGGCACGAATGCCGAGGTAATGCTGTTAACAATAGACATGGGGCTCATCTAGCGCGGTTTCGCTGCTTTGCAAAGTCGAATGGGAATCGCAATCAAGGCGTGTAAATTCTGGCCAGCGGCGTGGGCCAGCCGGGCGGATGTTCCTCACCTTCATAAAATTCACCGGTCTCTGCCCGCTTGAGCAGGCTGCGCGCCTGATCGGCCTCGCGCTGGCGGTTCCACATGGCGGCATAGACACCCTTCTTGCGCAGAAGCTTGTCATGGGTTCCGCGCTCGGCGATTTTGCCGTTGTCGAGTACAATGATTTCATCCGCCTCGACAACGGTGGACAGGCGATGGGCGATCACAAGCGTGGTGCGGCCTTTAGATACTTTGCGCAGGGCTGCCTGAATTTCCTGTTCGGTGAAGCTGTCAAGGGCCGAGGTCGCTTCATCCAGAACCAGAATGGGCGGGCCCTTCAAAATGGTGCGGGCGATGGAGACGCGCTGCTTTTCGCCGCCGGAAAGTTTCAAGCCGCGTTCGCCCACCATGGAGTCATAACCTTTCGGCAGGCTCAAGACGAATTTGTGGATTTGCGCCATCTTGGCGGCGGCCTCAACTTCGGCGTCCGTGGCGTCCGGCCTGCCATAGCGAATGTTGTAACGGATGGTATCGTTGAACAGCACCGTATCCTGCGGCACCATGCCGATGGCCGCACGCAGGGATTTTTGCGTGACGGCGGCAATATCCTGTCCGTCGATGGTAATGTGCCCGCCAGTCAATTCGTAGAAGCGGTAGAGCAGACGGGAGATGGTTGATTTACCTGCTCCCGAAGGACCAACAATGGCTACCGTGTGCCCGGCAGGCACTGTGAAGGTAAGCCCACGAATGATCGGCCTTTCATGGTCGTATGCAAAACTCACATTCTCAAAGGCAAGTTCGCCTTTGGAGGTTTTGAGGGGTGCTGCCCCCGGCTTGTCCTTGATTTCCGCATTCACTGAAAGCAGGGAGAACATGCCTTCCACATCAATCAGGCCCTGCTTGATTTCGCGGTAGGATGAACCAATGAAGTTGAGCGGCATGTAGAGCTGCACCATCAGGGCATTGATCATGACGAAATCGCCGATGGTGGCCTGACCCTGGGTGATGGCGAAGGCCGACATGGCCATGACAATGGTCAGGCCAATGGCGAAGATGATGGTTTGACCGGCGTTCAAAACCGCCAGCGACACCCAGGTTTTCACCGCGGCTTTTTCGTATTGCAGCATGGACACATCAAAGCGGGCGGCTTCGTGTTCTTCATTGCCGAAATATTTCACGGTTTCAAAATTCAACAGACTGTCGATGGCCTTGGTGTTCGCGTCGGTATCGGCCTCATTCATGTTGCGCCGGATATTGATGCGCCATTCGGTGGCGGCATAGGTGAACCAGAGATAGAAAACCACGGTTCCCAAGATGACAGCTGCGTATATCCAGCCGAAAGACCAGGCCAAGACGCCAGCAACCAGCGCAATTTCAAGGGCGGTTGGGAAGGTATTGAACAGGGAGAAACGCAATACCGTATCAACACCGGCGGTGCCGCGCGAAATGATCCGCGACAGGCCGCCAGTGCGGCGCTCGAGATGAAATTTAAGCGACAGCGCGTGGAGATGGCGGAAGGTGCGGATGGAAAGCTCGCGCACGGCGCGCTGGCCAACCTTGGCAAATATCGCATCACGGATTTGCGCCAGCACCACCATCGAGATGCGGCCCACGCCATAGGCTAGGACAAAAAAGAACGGAACGCTGAAGGCGATTGCCGCCGGATTTCCTGATGCGGTCAAGGCATCGGTTGCATATTTGAAACTATAGGGTGTCAGCACCGTTATGATCTTGGAGGCGATCAAGGCGATCATCGCCAGCACCACGCGAACCTTCAAATCCATGCGGCCTTCAGGCCACAAATAGGGCAAGAGGCTTTTGAGGGTTTGCCATTGATTTCCGTCGCCGCTGGCGAGGACCGCAGGGCTGATCGGCAGTTTACGGCTCATAAAATCAACGACCTTTATTGCTCCGTCGTTGCCGCTGCAGCAGCCGGCGTTAGGAAAACCTGGCCGGGATAAATCAGCTCGGGCCGGCGAATTTGATCCCTATTGGCTTCATAGATCACCGTGTACATGATGCCCCTGCCATAGATCTTGCGTGACAGTTTCCACAGATTATTGCCGGGCTGAATAATAACCTGCGTCGGCGCTGATGCGGGCTCGGGCGCAGATTCTACTGCTGCAGGTACCTGGGTCGCCACAACAACAGGGGCTTCAACGGGGGCTTCAACGGCAGTGGCTGATGCAACGGGTGCTGCTGGCGTCTCGGCAACTGCCGGGGCCGCTGCTGGCGCAGGTGTCGCTGCGGGAACAGGAGCAGCTGCAGGCGGCACGGTTTCAGCCACATCGGTGGCAGTCGTTGCCGCAGGAGCTTCCTCAACCTTTGCAACCTCCACCGGCTTGGGTGGCTCAGGTGCAGCAGGAGCAGCAGCAACCTTGGTTGGCTCTTCGCGGTAGAATGGCATTTCGATGCGGCTCTTCACGGTGCCATCCCCGCCAATTTCATCGGCACGAAGGGCATGGGGGCCCACGGAGAGCGGCGAAAGGCCGGCAAAGGTCCAGGTGCCCTTGTCATTGATATCGGCCAAGCCATAGGCACTGTTGTCGACATAAAGCTGCACCTTGCTGCCCGCCGGACCACGGCCGCCGAACACAATGTTTCCCGATTGGTCATAGTCGACCGTATCAAGATTGACGGTTTTGGAGGGCGGCAAGACGGGCTTCGGCGCTGCCGGGGCCTGTATGACCTTGGTTGGCTCGTCGGGCTTCAGCACTGCCACAAGGGGGGTATCGACTGCCCCTGACTTCACGTCAACGGCCACCGAATCCGCCGAGGCAACGACAGCTTCATTGCTTTTGGATTCAATCGAGAGGGCACCCGGTCCCGATGGCAAGGGCTTGTCAGGTGTGACCACGAAGGCCCCATCGGAATTGGCCATGGCCGTTCCTACTGTCATGCCATTGAACTTGACCACGACTTCAGAGCCAGGCTCTGCCCTGCCCGCAATCAGAGCCTCGCCCGAAGGCTCTACCCGCACCGTGTCAAAACTCGGGATTATCTTTGCTTTTTCAATAGGTTCGACCGGCGCTACAGGTGCGGCGGGCTTTGGCGGTTCGATCTTTGCAGGTTCTTCAACCTTTGCCACTTCGGTTGCAGGTGCGGGTTCGACCTTAGATACTGGTGCTGGCTCAGCAACTACGGGAGATACTGGCGCTGGCTCAGCGACTACGGGCTCAGCGGGTTTGGGCGGTTCCGGCACGGCGAGGGGTTCAACCTTGGCTGTGGTTATCAGTCCTTCGTCTGCCCCGCTATTCTGTTCCACGTAAAGGAGGGCAGCAAAAGTGACGAGGGTGAGGCCGGTGAATACTGCGAGTGGGTTAATTTTCATCGAGGGCCGTCCGTAATCATGAATATAAGATCATAGCCGCAGCTGCAGCGAATAGGCTATTAGATAATAGGATCCGTCCACATTATTAAGGCCAATGTGGCGAATCAGCAAAGAATTGCTTCACCCATCAAAATAAGGCGAAAACTTTTGATAAAACCAGCCCGAAATCTCTGTGTCTATTGCGGCTCCGGCCCCGGCAAAAACCCCGTCTATATGGCGGCGGCCAAAAAGCTTGGGGTTGCCATGGCGGAAGCCGGCATTGGCCTGGTTTATGGCGGCGGCAGCTTGGGGCTCATGGGGGAAGTGGCCAAAACCGTGCTGGAAGCGGGCGGCCATGTCACGGGCATCATCCCGGAATTCCTGGGGACCAAGGAGCGCATGCTCACGGGAGTGAATGAACTCATCGTCACCAAAAGCATGCATGAGCGCAAGATGACCATGTTTGAGCACTCAACCGGATTTGTGGCGCTGCCCGGCGGCATTGGCACGCTGGAGGAACTCACCGAGATTTCCACCTGGGCGCAGTTGGACCAACATGCAAAGCCGATTATCCTGTGCAATATCGAGAATTACTGGGAGCCCTATCTCACGCTCCTTAAACACATGCGGGCGGAGAGATTCATCCGCGAGAGCTTGGAATTCAAAATGGATGTGGTGAAGACCGCGACTGACGTGGTGCCCGCGTTTGAATACCGCCTGGCCAACAGCCATCAGAAGGTTCCATTGGAACTCTTGCGCGAGGTTCTTTAGGTTTCTCACCTTACCTCGCCCCCAATGCAATTGGGGGAGAGGTGGCGCGGGCGAAGCCCGTGACGGAGAGGGGGTGTTGGCCGGAGACTCAATGGCCAGCACCCCCTCTCCGTCTGCTTCGCAGACACCTCTCCCCCGCTAGTCGCGAGGGCGAGGTAAAAGCTAGACCAGCGCTTCCGCCTCGCGCCGGCGATTTTTTTCGTCGCGGAGCGCGGAGTAGGAATAGATCGCAAGACCAATCCAGAGGATGACGAAGGACAAGAGCTTCCACTTATCCATGGGCTCGCCGAAAATAAACACGGCGGTGAGGAACACCAGGGTCGGTGAGATATATTGCAGCAGCCCGGCGGTTGAATAGCGCAGCAACTTTATTGACAGCGCGAAGAAAACCAGCGCCGAAGTCGTCATCACGCCGCAGCCCATGAGCAATAGTGTGTCTGACGTTGCACCGCCAAAATGGGCCTCACCCCGGTTCACCAGCCAGAATTGCATGAGCAAAAGCGGAATGGCGATGATGCAGACTTCGATGAAGAAGCCTTGGGTTGGGCCCACGGCAATGGTCTTGCGCAGGAAACCATAGAGGCAAAAGCTTGTGGCCAGCATCAGGCCAAGCCAGGGGAACACGCCGGCGGCAAAGGTCTGGATGAGTACCGCAATCAACGCCAGCACAAGGGCTACCATCTGCAGGCGATTGAAGCGTTCGCCCAGAAACAGGTAGCCCATCACCACATTCATGAGTGGATTGATGTAATAGCCAAGACTGGATTCCAGGGTGCGGCCCACTTCGATGGACCAGACATAGAAGCCCCAGTTGAAAACGATGATGGCGCTGGTAAGCGTGAGAATGGCCAGATTGCGCTTCGAGGCGACGGCCTGCCAAACATCCTTGTACTGACCAAGCCACCAGATGATTAGCGCTGCGCAAGGGATTGACCACAGGCCCCGGTGCACGGCGATTTCCAGCGGTGACACATGACGCAGGTAGCCGAAATAGACCGCCATCGCCCCCCAGGTGAGGTGGGCCAAGACAGCGTAAAGAACGCCTTTTTCGGCGGCGGTTAATCCGGGTTTCGACATTTGTTCGACGGCTGCCATGCTCCGGGGGTTTAGCGGCGCGCACCCAACACGGCAATCAGGGAACGGGCATGGGTCACATGAGCAGCCCGCATGTCAGCTGTCGCCAGTCACGCCATCGCGCAGCAGTTTGTAGATGATGGAATCCGAGAGCGCCTGAAACGACGCCTCGACAATATTTGGCGAGACTCCAACGGTGAACCAGCGGTCGCCATGGGAGTCCCTGCTCTCGATCAGCACACGGGTTGTGGCTCCCGTTCCGCCATTGAGGATACGCACCTTGTAGTCGGCGAGTTCAAGGTCATTGATATAGGGCTGGAATTTGCCGAGGTCCTTGCGCAGTGCAACGTCCAGCGCATTCACCGGGCCATTGCCCTCGCCCGCATTGATGAAGGTCTCGCCGTCGATCTTTACCTTGACCACGGCCTCGGAAATCATTTCCTTGTCGCGCTGTTCCACAATCACGCGGAAAGACAGCACGTCAAAATAATGGGGCACGCTGCCAAGCGTGCGCCGGGCCAGCAGTTCAAAGGAAGCATCGGCCGCATCATAGGCGTAGCCCACGGCCTCGCGTTCTTTCACTTCGCGCAGCAGCGTATCAAGACGCTTGTCGTCCTTGGCCACATTCATGCCAATGCGATGCAACTCAGCAATCAGGTTGGATTTCCCGGCCTGATCAGACACCAGCATGCGGCGGCGGTTGCCCACGGTTTCCGGCTTCACATGCTCATAGGTTTCCGGTTCCTTCACGATGGCCGAGGCATGAATACCGGCCTTGGTGGCAAAGGCACTCTTGCCCACGTAAGGAGCCTGCGCGTTGGGCGCGCGATTCAGCAGTTCATCGAAGGAGCGCGCCACGTGAGTGAGGTTCTGCAAACGCTCGTCATCTACGCCGATGGTGAAGCGATCACGATAAGATTTTTTCAGGCCGAGGGTTGCAATGATTGAAACAAGATTGGCATTGCCGCAGCGCTCGCCGATGCCGTTGAGGGTTCCCTGCACATGGCGGCAGCCAGCATCAATGGCCGCCAACGAGTTGGCCACGGCCTGATCCGTATCATTATGGGCGTGAATGCCGAGATGGGTTCCAGGAACGGTTTTCGTCACGGTACGGACGATTTCGGAAATCTCAGGAGGCATGGTGCCGCCATTGGTGTCGCAGAGTACTACCCAGCGCGCACCAGAATCATGGGCGGCTTTGGCGCAGGCCAATGCGTATTCGGGATTCGCTTTGTAGCCATCGAAGAAATGTTCGCAGTCAACGAGAACTTCCTTGCCGGCGACTGTTGCAGCCTTCACGGACTGGCGGATGGAGTCCAGGTTTTCCTCATTGGTGCAGCCCAGGGCCACGCGGACGTGATAGTCCCAGGACTTCGCCACAAAGCAGATGGCTGAGGATTTTGCGCGGATCAGGTCCTGCAAACCGGAATCATTGGAAACCGAACGCCCTGCCCGCTTCACCATGCCGAAGGCGGTGAACTTGGCCTTGGTTTTCCGGTCTTCGCTGAAAAGGGCTGTGTCGGTCGGATTCGCGCCGGGATAGCCGCCCTCGATGTAATCGACACCCAGCTTGTCCAGCATGTCGATCACCACCAGCTTGTCATCGAGCGAAAAATCAACGCCCGGCGTCTGCTGGCCATCACGGAGTGTAGTGTCAAAGAGTGAAATGTGTTCGCGGGTCATGATTTGTTTCTCCTACCTTCTCCCCTTGAGGCAGAAGGTGTCGCGCGCGCCGCGCGTGACGGATGAGGGGTATCGTTCAGCGCATCAAGAATGGCCAGTAGGGTTCCATCCAATGCCTTGAAAGTGTCAATGTTCCAGAAGCGCAATACGCGGTAGCCAATGGAAGTCAGCCAAGCGTCTCGTACCATGTCGTGTTCGGATCCCTCATGTTGACTGCCGTCCACTTCAACAATCAGCTTGCAATCCTGGCAGACGAAATCGGCGATGTACTTTCCAATCGGAACCTGCCTGCGAAACTTGAAATTCTCAAAGCGGCGATCACGCAGGGCGTACCAGAGTTTCTTTTCAGCATCCGTCATGTCTTTGCGGAGTTGATTGGCAAATCTTTGGGTACGGCTAGCAGCCCCCTCATCCGTCAGCCCCGGATCAGGTCCGGGGCTGCCACCTTGTCCCTCAAGGGGAGAAGGGGAAGAAAGTAGTTCCTTCTCCCCTTGAAGGAGAGGGCGAACTGCACGTGATTGTTCCTTCTCCCCTTGAAGGAGAGGGCGAACTGCACGTGATTGTTCCTTCTCCCCTTGAGGGAGAAGGTGGCGCGAAGCGCCGGATGAGGGGTATCGCGCGTTCATCGCTTGACCTCCCAACTCGTGGTGCCGTCTTTATTGTCTTGGATAGCAATACGCATGGCAGCGAGTTCATCCCTGATGCGGTCAGACTCTTTCCAGTTTTTTGCCGCGCGTGCGACGAGACGCGCAGAGATGAGAGCGTCAATTTTTGCGCCATCAAAGGCGATTTTTTCGTCTTCCCCGCTAAAATGGGTTTCTGATAGCAGGAACCCCATTAGCTGTGCTGAAGACACGAACGCATCCAACGCACTTTCGTTTGATTTGGCCTCGTCCGCCAGCTGGTAGAGCCTCATCATTGCTGCATGGGTATTGAGATCGTCAGAAAGCGCATCAAGAAGTTCACTGTTTGGAGGTATGCCCTTGTCCCAATCTTTTCCTTCAATCATCCGCCTCCAAGTGAGCCCTGTTCTATAAGCTTCTTCTAACGCGGCAACGGTCCAATCGATTGGTTGACGGTAATGTGTTTTCAACATTGCAAGCCGCAATACCTCGCCAGGCCACTTGCGCTCGCCGAATTTCTTTGTGTCTAAGAGCTCATTGATCGTCACAAAATTACCCAGGCTCTTGGACATTTTCTGGCCTTCGACCTGCAGGAAGCCGTTGTGCATCCAGACATTGGCCATCACGTCCGTGCCATGGGCGCAACGGGATTGGGCGATTTCATTTTCGTGGTGGGGGAAGATCAGGTCCAGGCCGCCGCCGTGGATGTCGAAGACTTCACCGAGATAGCTTTTGCTCATGGCGGAGCATTCGATGTGCCAACCCGGCCTGCCCCTGCCCCACGGGCTTTCCCAGCCGGGTTCTTCAGTACTTGATAATTTCCACAGCACGAAGTCGCCGGGACTTTTCTTGTGGGCCTCCACCGCCACACGGGCGCCGGCCTGCTGGTCCTCCAGCTTGCGGTTGGACAGCGCGCCATAATCCTTCATGGATTCTACGTTGAACAGCACTTCGCCGCCAGCTTCGTAGGCATGACCCTTGGCGATCAATACGCGGATCATATCTATCATTTGGTCGATGAATTCCGTGGCGCGCGGTTGCGCCGTGGGTTCAAGGCAGCCCAACGCCTTCACATCCGCCTGAAACTGGTTGGCGGTTTTTTCGGTGACGCGGCGGATCGCCTCGTTCAGGGGCAGTTCAGGAAAATCCCGCAAGGCCCTTGCGTTAATCTTGTCATCGACATCGGTGATATTGCGCACGTAGGTGACGTGTTCCGGGCCATAGAGATGGCGCAGCAGCCGGAACAGTACGTCAAACACATTG
>CAZAMS010000075.1:0-3971 GCA_964486305.1 uncultured Aestuariivirga sp. | reverse complement strand
GCGAAGTCCATGACGCGTTGAAGCGGCGTTGCCTCTATCATTGGGTTGGCTATCCGGATGCCTTGCGTGAACTGGAAATTGTCAAAACCAAGCGACCCGAGGCGTCCGCCTCGCTGGCCAGGGAAGTTGTGGCCTTTGTGCAGGCTCTGCGCGGTGGCGATTTATTCAAGGCGCCGGGTGTTGCCGAAACCCTGGATTGGGTTTCAGCCCTCCATGAATTGGATAGCGTGGCCCTTGATCCGCAAACGGTGAATGACACGCTTGGCGTTCTCCTCAAATACCAGGATGACATCGTGCGCATGGAAGGTTCGGAAGCCAGGCGCATTCTCGATCAAATCAAGGATGAGATCCGCACCTCCGCAACGACGCGCGTGTCCTGATGCCAAGGGTTGCGGATCAGCCTCCCTCCGGAAAACTCGCGGCCAACATCATGCATTTTGCCCGCGTCTTGCGGGGCGCCGGCCTGCCGGTGGGGCCAGCCTCCGTTCTTGATGCCCTGGATGCGGCGCAAAGCGGATCGCTGCGGACACGCGATGACTTCTATTGGACCTTGCATGCCATTCTGGTGAAGCGGCGCGAGCACAAGGAAATCTTTGATCAGGCATTCCATGTGTTCTGGAAGAAACCGAAAATGCTGGAACAGCTGATGCAGCTGATGTTCCAGCAGATTACCCGCGCGGCTGGCGACAAGCCAAGGGATCCCGGCTTTCGCCGGCTTGCGGAGGCCATGTTCGACAGAAACGAAACGCAAAGCCGGCGGCAGGAAAAACCGGATACCCTGGAGCTTGACGCGACGTTAACGGCTTCCGACAACGACATCCTGCGCGCCAAGGATTTTGAGCAGATGACCTTGCTGGAGCAGATGCAGGCCAGGAAGGCAATCGCGCTTTTGCGTATGCAACGGCGTGAAACGCGCACGCGGCGGTTTCAGCCCGATTTTGCCGGTGAACGCATTGATATGCGCCGTACATTGCGGCAGTCGCTGCGATCAGGTGGCGACATGATCAGCCTGGCGCGGCGCGAGCCTCAAACCCGTGAGCGGCCCCTTGTCGTGCTCTGCGATATTTCAGGATCGTGCTCAAACTACAGCCGCATGTTTCTGCACTTCCTGCATGGGCTGGTGAATGACCGGCACGGCATGACGGTATTTCTGTTTGGCACGCGGCTGACCAATGTGACGCGCGAGCTGCAGCACCTTGATGTTGACGAGGCCATTGCCAAGGTTTCCGCCGCCGTCAAGGACTGGTCTGGTGGCACACGAATTGGAGCTACGCTCAAGGAGTTCAATTACAAGTGGGCCCGGCGCGTGCTCACCCAAGGGGCTGATGTGCTCTTGATGACCGATGGCCTGGAGCGTGATGACACCATTCAATTAGCCACGGAAATGCAGCGTCTGCGACGGAGCGCCAAGAAAATTGTCTGGCTTAATCCGCTTTTGCGCTTTGACAGGTTTGAGGCCAAGGCCGCCGGCATCCGTGCCATGATGCCCTATGTGGACGAGTTTCGCCCGGTTCACAGCCTCAACGCCCTCGGAGAGCTGGCGCAAACTCTTGCAGCACGAAGGGGAGCGGCGCATGATCCGCGGAGATGGGTGAGTGGTTCGTAAAGAATTGAAGGGAAAGAAGAAATGAAAATGTCCGGCAGCCAGGTTATCCACGCCCCGCGCCTCGCCGTGTGGAAAGGCCTGAACAATCCAAAGATCCTACAGCAATCCATTCCGGGTTGTGAGAGCATTGAGGCGGCCGCTCCCACCGAAATGAGCGCCAGGGTCGTGCTGAAAATCGGGCCGGTGAAAGCCACATTCAAAGGTGCCGTCACTCTGTCTGATATCAATGCGCCCGAGAGTTACCGCATTTCGGGCAAGGGCGAGGGTGGTCTTGCAGGCTTTGCAAGCGGCGGTGCCACTGTCAAGCTCATCGAAAACAGCCCAACAGAAACCCTGATGGAATATGATGTCGACGCGCAGGTCGGCGGCAAGATCGCCATGCTGGGCTCGCGTTTAGTTGACTCCACCGCGCAGTCATTGGCCGAGCAGTTCTTCACAAAATTTGCGAGCCTGATTAAGCAGGCTCCTGCCAAACCGAGAGCGGCAAAAAAGGTGAAGCCCAAGCCGGCTGGCAAGAAACCGGCGCCCAAAAAACCTGCAAAGGCGAAGAAGGCGGTCGCGGCCAAGACAAAAAAGAAGGCGGCCAAATCCCGGTCCCGCTGAAACGCAATCCCACACCAGTGTCTACGTGACAACACCACAACGGTGGGATTAGGCTATTGTTAGAGACTCACGGCATAAAGGAGCGGCAATGCCTTTCGCCTCCAGACAATCAGGGCAGCATCTGCCTTACAGGAGAAGTCCCTATGAGTGACGCGGTTATTGCGGGCTATGTCCGCTCGCCATTTCATTTTGCCAGCAAGGGGGCACTCGCCAGAATCCGCCCCGACGATTTGGCGGCGGCGGTGGTGAAGGAGCTTGTCGGGAAAACCGGGATCGATCCGAAAGATATTGAGGATCTGCTTTTGGGTTGCGCCTTTCCCGAGGGTGAGCAGGGGCTCAATGTGGCGCGGCTGATTTCCTTCATTGCCGGCCTGCCGCAGTCTGTAGGCGCTACTACCATCAACCGCTTCTGCGGCTCTTCCATGCAGGGAATTCATTCGGCGGCGGGCGCTATCGCTCTGGGCGCTGGTGAAGTTTTTATCTGCGCCGGGATCGAAAGCATGAGCCGGATTCCCATGATGGGCTTCAATCCGATGCCCAATCCCACCCTGGCGGAAAACATGCCCGCCGCCTATGTCTCTATGGGAATAACCGCCGAGAGTGTTGCGAAGAAGTATGCAATCTCGCGCCAGGAGCAGGAAGAATTCGCCGTTGCCAGTCATGTCAAAGCGGCCAAGGCGCAGCAGCAGGGGAAGCTGAAGGACGAAATCATTGCCATGTCGGCTGGTGCGGAAGACGGCTGCATCCGCCCCGATACGTCGATGCAAGCCCTGGCCAGCCTGAAGCCTGCCTTCGACCAGGCTGGCGTTGTGACGGCCGGAACGTCGTCACCACTCACCGATGGTGCGGCAGCCTGCCTCGTTGTTTCGGAAAAATATGCAAAAGCCCACGGTCTCAAAATTCTGGCACGGATCAAAAGCGTCGCTGTCGCAGGTTGCAGCCCGGAGCTGATGGGCATCGGGCCGGTGGTAGCAACGCGCAAGGCGCTGCAACGCGCTGGACTGTCCATCAATGATATCGACATCTTCGAACTGAACGAGGCGTTTGCTTCGCAGGCCATCGCCTGTATCCGTGATCTCAAGATCGACATGAACAAGGTAAACCTCGATGGCGGGGCTTTGGCTCTGGGCCATCCCCTCGGTGCCACTGGCGCGCGGATTACCGGCAAGGCGGCGTCCCTGCTGAAGCGCGAAGGCAAGCGTTATGCGCTGGCAACCCAATGCATCGGCGGTGGTCAGGGCATCGCAACGATCCTCGAGGCGGTATAAAGATGCAGGGATTTGAACCCTCACCTCTGTCATCCCGGCGAAAGCCGGGACCCAGACCCACAATTAGCAAAACCTCTGTCATCCCGGCGGTAAGCCGGGACCCAGACTATCAACCAGCGCTGAAGCGGAAAGTCTGGGTCCCGACGTTCGTCGGGATGACAAGATTTTTATCAGCAGCTTGCAAAGTGATGGCCCCGCAATGACAACCCCAATCTCCAAAGCCTGCGTGATCGGTGCAGGGGTCATGGGCAGCGGAATTGCCGCCCACATTGCCAATGCCGGAGTGCCGGTCTTGCTGCTTGATATCGTGCCGCCAAATTCCAATGATCGCAGCAGTATCGCCAAAACCGCGCTGGAACGTCTGGCCAAGGCTGATCCGGCCCCCCTGATGTCGAAGTCAGCCGCCAAGTTGATCACACCGGGAAACATCGAAGATGATCTCAAGCAGCTCGCTGACGTAGATTTGATCATTGAGGCCGTGGCGGAAAGGCCTG
>CAZAMS010000074.1:0-1947 GCA_964486305.1 uncultured Aestuariivirga sp. | reverse complement strand
CAACAACACCATGCTGCGCCGTTTCCTCGACACCTTTGGCTTCGACTATGAGTTCGCTAGCGCCACGGAATATTACAAGGCGGGAAAATTTGATGCCATGCTGCGCCGCGCCGCCGAACGCTATGACGCCATCATGGCCGTCATGCTGCCGACGCTTGGCGAGGAACGGCAGGCAACCTACAGCCCCTTCCTGCCCATCTCACCCACCACCGGGCGGGTACTCTATGTACCCATGAAAGAAGTGGACGCCAGGAATGGCACGGTCACCTTTGCCGACGAGTATGGGCGCGATACGACGCTGCCGGTGACCGGCGGCCATGTGAAGCTGCAGTGGAAGCCGGATTTCGGCATGCGCTGGGCCGCCCTTGGCGTTGATTTTGAAATGTTCGGCAAGGACCATCAAACCAACGCCGTTGTCTATGACAAGATTTGCGAAATTCTCGGCGGGCTTCCGCCCGAGCATTACGTCTATGAACTGTTCCTCGACGACAAGGGCCAGAAGATTTCCAAGTCCAAAGGCAACGGCCTTACCATTGATGAATGGCTGACCTATGCGGACACGGATTCACTTTCTCTCTACATGTATAACCGCCCGCGCGAGGCGAAGAAGCTTTACTTCGATGTGATCCCCCGCGCCGTCGATGAATACGCGCAGTTCCAGAATGCCTATGGCAGGCAGGAGATCAAGGACCGCCTGATGAATCCGCTCTGGCACATTCATGGTGGAAATCCGCCACCCCCCGAGGAAGGTTCCGTCTCATTCTCGCTGCTGCTAAATCTTGTAGCCGTGGCCAACACCGAAGACAAGTCCGTACTCTGGGCTTTCCTCAAGCGTTACGCGCCTCAGGTTTCGCCCGAAACCCATCCACGTCTTGATAGCCTGGTGGGCTACGCCATCGGGTATTTCACTGATTTCGTGAAGCCCAACAAGAAACATCGCGCGGCCACCAATGAAGAGCGCAAGGCGCTTGAGGACTTGTCAGCCGCTCTGGCGCAATTGCCGGAAGGCTCCACACCGGAAGCCATTCAGCAAAAGGTCTATGACATCGGCAGGCGCGAACCCTACACCACCACCCAGAAGGATGGCTCCATCGGCGTGGCGCAATCCTGGTTCAACATGCTCTATCAGGTCCTGCTCGGCGAAGAACGCGGCCCCCGCTTCGGCTCCTTCGCGGCACTTTATGGCGTGGCGAATACGCGGGCATTAATCGGAAAAGCGTTGAAAGGTGAGCTTACTGACTTGCCCAGATAATCCGCGCAATCCAGTCCACGTCCTTCATGTCCAACGTCTTGGTATCATGGTCCTTGTTGAAGGAGGCGAGTTCGACATTTTTGGCCGTCTGTCGCTGCATGACCTTGGCCATCACCTGGCCATCGGTGCTTTTCACCACCACGCGGTCGCCTTTGCGTAACGTGGCGCCCGGTGAAACAATGATCGTGTCGCCCTCGCGGTAGACCGGCAGCATCGAGTCGCCGGTGATTTCCAGCGCATAGGCCGTGGCATCGGTCACGCCCGGAACGTCAATCTCGTCCCAGCCGTTACCTACGGGAAAGCCGGAATCGTCAAAGAAGCCACCCTTGCCGGCGCGTGCCAGTCCCAGCAAAGGAATTTGCTTGCGCTTTGGCGGCTGGCCCTTGCGGCCCGTAAGCAGGTCGCTGAACTCTTCAACCGAGGCTCCGGCCGCCTCCAGCAGATTGGCGATGCTTTCGGTCGTGGGCCAGCGTGGCCTGCCATCGGGCCCATTGCGCTTGGACGGGTTGAAAGAGGTGGGGTCGAGCCCCGACTTCTTGGCAAGCCCCGAAGCTGAATAGCCGTACCGCTCCGCGATCGTGTCAATCGCAGCCCAAACCTGCTTGTGGCTGAACATTTTTGCCATATCCCGTACCTGATATTTAATCCTCTATTGTAGGAACTAATACCTCATTCTGCATTGGTTGTCCAGTGGC
>CAZAMS010000073.1:0-1737 GCA_964486305.1 uncultured Aestuariivirga sp. | reverse complement strand
GGTTGAGGTCTTGGATTCGATGTAGGGCACGGTATGAGCGCCGCATTTGTCACCGACGAGAAGCGAGTCGCACTGGGTGAAGTTGCGGGCGTTCAATGCCTTGCGATGGGCAGAGACAAGGCCGCGATAGGTGTTGTCGCTGCGGCCGGCGGCGATGCCTTTGGAGATGATGCGGCTTGGGGTGTTTTTCCCTAAGTGAATCATCTTGGTGCCGGAATCAACCTGCTGCCTGCCATTGGAAATGGCGATGGAATAGAATTCGCCGCGTGAATTGTCGCCGCGCAGAATGCAGCTCGGATATTTCCAGGTGATTGCCGAACCGGTTTCAACCTGGGTCCAGGAAATCTTAGCGCCCCTGCCCCGGCAATCGCCGCGCTTGGTCACGAAGTTGTAGACGCCGCCCTTGCCTTCCGCGTCACCGGGATACCAGTTCTGTACGGTGGAATATTTGATCTCGGCGTCGTCAAGGGCGATCAATTCAACGACTGCGGCATGGAGCTGGCTGTCCTCGCGCATTGGCGCGGTGCAGCCTTCAAGATAGGACACGTAGGAGCCCTTGTCGGCAATGATCAGGGTGCGCTCGAACTGGCCGGTGTTCTTGGCATTCATGCGGAAATAGGTGGAAAGCTCCATGGGACAGCGGGTGTTAGGCGGCACATAGACAAATGAGCCATCGGAAAACACGGCCGAATTCAGCGCCGCATAGAAATTATCGCCTTGCGGAACGACGGAGCCCAGATACTGCTTCACCAGATCAGGATGCTCGCGCAGGGCTTCCGAGATTGAGCAGAAGATCACGCCCGCCTTGGCAAGTTCATCCTTGAAGGTGGTGACTACGGAAACGCTGTCGAACACGGCATCAATGGCCACGCGGCCTGCGACCTGTTCATTGCCATCTTCATCGAGGGTGCTTTTCTCGCCCTGTTTGCGAATACCAGCCAGAATCTCCTGTTCCTTCAGCGGAATGCCGAGTTTGGCGTAGGTTTCCAAAAGCTTGGGATCAATTTCATCAAGGCTTTTTGGGTTCGCCATGCTTTTAGGTGCGGCGTAGTAATAGAGGTCCTGAAAATCAATTTTCGGAAATGACACGCGGGCCCAGGCGGGCTCGTCCATCTGCAGCCAACGGCGATAGGATTCGAGCCGCCACTCCAGCATCCAGGCGGGTTCGCCCTTCTTATTGGAAATGAAGGCGACAATATCTTCGTTCAGGCCCTTGGGGGCGAAGTCCGATTCAATATCGGTGGTGAAGCCGTATTTGTATTTATCGACTTCGATATCTTTAACGAGTTCAATGGTGTCGAGGTCTGCCATGTTATGCTGCCGCTTTCGCATTGTGGCGCGCCAGAAGCTTCCGCCAGACTGTGATGAAATGTTCAATATTTTCAGATGTGGTATTCCAGCCGAGGCTCACGCGAATGGCGCCCTTTGCCAAATCGGGGGCAACGCCCATGGCGGTCAGCACATGGGATTTTGTCACCTTGCCGGAGGAGCATGCAGAGCCCGATGAAACTGCGATGCCTTCGAGGTCGAAATTCATCAGCAGGGTTTCGGCTGACATGCCGGGGTGAGAGAAATAGGTCGTGTTGGGAAGCCTTGGGGCATCTCCACCAAAAATTGCGGCACTTTCAAGTGCTTCCTCAAGCTGATCGCGCAAGGCTTTGATACTCAAGTGACTTTCCTTTGCGACGGCGGCAAATCCGGCGATGGCGACAATATTTTCCGTGCCTGCCCTGCGGC
>CAZAMS010000072.1:0-19263 GCA_964486305.1 uncultured Aestuariivirga sp. | reverse complement strand
AACGCGAAACGTCGCGTTGGGCAAAAGCTCGGAAACCGTGCCCTCAAATTCTAAAAGTTCTTCTTTCGCCATGAATCTTTCCGGTTGTTAAAGGAAGCGGCGCGATAAATGGACCTCTTGGCCGCCAAAAGCAAGAGATTGCAGCATAGCACATTTATACGCCTCTGGCACTGAGCATTCCAAACCTTGCCCTGATCCGGTTAACCAATCCGTCGCGCACCATGCGGTAGCTGTCGAGAATTTGTTCGCGGCTGCCGGAAGTGGCGGAAGGGTCCATTGTCGGCCAGTATTCGGTCTCAATCGCCATGGTGCGGGTGAGTTCCAGGGCCCAGTGATGGGCTTCCGGGGAAAGCGAAATGGCGAGGTCGAAACTCGAGTCTTCCAGATCGGCAAAATTGTGCGGGCGATGCTTGCCGAGGTCAATGCCGATTTCATCCAGCACTGTCGCAATGAACGGGTCCGCCTCTCCGGGTTTGACGCCCGCAGAGGCCACATAGACCTTGTGTCCGTAAAAATGTTTCATGACGGCGGCAGCCATGGGCGAGCGGATGACATTTTGCGTACAGGCAAAGAGCACGGCATTTGGGAGATCCCCCGGCATGAGCCAGTCCTAGCCCCGCCAATGCAGGACACAGACCAGCGTAAACAGCCGCCGCGCCGTGTCGAAATCTATATCAATCTTGCCGGTAAGCCGCTCCTTTAGAATTTCGCTGCCCTCATTGTGCAGGCCGCGCCGGGCCATGTCGATGGTTTCAATCTGCGAGGGCGTGGAATGCCTGATGGCCTCATAGTAGCTTTCGCAAATCTGGAAATAGTCTTTGACGATAACGCGAAATGGCGACATGGAAAGGCCGATGATCGATAGCTTTTCTTCACGCTCGTTGAAGATTTCAAACATCAGGCGCCCGTCCTGTGTCGAAAGCTGAAGGCGATAGGGCCCCTCTTTCCCGTTCAACAGGCCAAACGAGTTTTCCTCGATGAGGTCATAGATCGCAACGCGCCGCTCATGTTCGGCCTCGGGTGAGGGGCCAGGCCCAATGCTGGCATCGAGATCGACGGCAATAAGGCGGTTTTTCTTGTTGGAGGTCATGAAACGAGATTAGACGGAAAGCGCTTGGCCACGCTAGACATCATGGCTTGGTTTCAGGTCCGTAGCCCATGCCCCGCCCAAATCCTTCAACTTCAGGTCCAAATATTCAACCTCAAGCCTGATGGTGGCACCTGCCGAAAATGTCAGAAGCACGGTTCCCGAAGGTTCGTTGCGGGGTTCAAAGGAAATGGAAAGAAGCGAGAGGATGGCATCTCCCTTCAGACCCTGAATGCCCTGCTGCTTCACGCCTGTGACGTGCTCAAAATGCAAGCCCGTGCGGCGGCGTTCTGACGAAGGCTGCTGTTCCCAGGCAAAACGGTTGGCCACCAACGCGAATTGACGGGTTTTGCTGAGATAGCGAATGTCGGCAAGCCGCAACAGCGCATCCTGCATGTGGGCAGAGACGACCTTCAAATCCTCCGTGTCTTGCGCCGTAAGTCTTAACACAAATCAGTTTCCCGCAAGTCTTTCGACATCGGCCCCGCAGGCCTGCAGTTTTTCTTCCAAGGCTTCAAAGCCGCGATCCAGATGATAGACACGGTGGATCATCGTATCGCCTTCCGCCACAAGGCCAGCAATCACCAGCGAAACCGAAGCACGCAAATCCGTCGCCATCACATCGGCACCGGTAAGTTTTTGTACCCCGCGCACTTCTGCCGTATCCCCATGCAGATGAATGTCAGCACCAAGCCGCGCTAGTTCCTGCACATGCATGAAGCGGTTTTCAAAAATTGTTTCGCGGATCATTGCCGTGCCCTTGGACTTGGTCATCAACGCCATGAGCTGTGCCTGAAGGTCGGTCGGAAAACCCGGGTAGGGATCGGTGTCAACATTCACCGGCTCAATTCCCTGCCCGTTGCGCTCGATGCGCAGTCCTTCGTTGCTCCGTTTCACGGAAATGCCAGCCCGGGTCAAAACATCAATCATCGATTCAAGGCTCTCAGCCTTTGCGCCTTTAAGCAAAACATTTCCGCCCGTCATGGCGGCGGCCATGGCATAGGTGCCGGTTTCAATGCGATCCGGAATCACTTCGTGCTCGGCCCCGTGGAGGCTGGTCACACCGCTGATCTTCAAAGTTGAGGTGTGAATGCCTTCGATCCTCGCACCCATCTTCACCAGGCACTCGGCAACGTCGCCGATTTCAGGTTCGCGCGCGGCGTTCTCGATAATGGTGTCGCCCTTCGCCAGAACGGCGGCCATCAATGCGGCATGGGTCGCTCCCACGGTGACTTTCGGAAAATTGATGTGCCCGCCCTTCAAGCCGTTCTTGGCCTTGGCAATCACATAGCCTGAATCAATGTCAACTTCCGCACCAAGCTTTTCCATGGCCATGATGTGGAGATCAACGGGCCGCGTGCCGATGGCGCAACCGCCGGGCAGCGATACCTTGGCCTCGCCGCAGCGCGCCAACAGGGGACCAAGCACCCAGAAGCTTGCCCGCATCTTGGAAACGAGGTCATAGGGGGCCGTGGTATCAACAATGTTTTGCGCTGAAATCTTCAAGGTTTCGCCAGCCGTGGCACTCTGCCCCGGGCGCTTGCCTGAAACCGTGATGTCCACCCCGTGATTCTGCAAAATCCGCTGCAGGCGAAGCGCGTCCACCAGGCGCGGCACATTGCGCAGGGTGAGCGTTTCAGGCGTTAGCAGTGCCGCAATCATCAGGGGCAGAGCAGCGTTTTTGGCACCTGAAATGTTAATGGTGCCGTTCAGTTTATTGCCGCCGCGAATGCGAATACGATCCATTCAACACTTTCCCTTCGAATCCGGCAGGAAACCCTGCCAAAACGGCGTTAACAAGCATAAATGGCCCCATTGGGGCAAGGCTTAACCGGAAGCCTCCTTTTCCATCTTCTCAATGGTTTTTTTGAGTTTGGCCAATGATTTCCGCTTCATAAGGTTAACCCGCAAAGCTTCCGCCAGCCGCTTGGTTTCGGCTGCCGATCGAGGAGTTCGGGGTTTTTTTGCCATGCAATAATCATGGAAAGGCTGGGGTACTCTGTCAAGCTTAGAGCATGTTGCGGCAAAGTTGCAGACTTTGCCGATAACAACATGCTCCAAGTTAATAATCTGGCGCGAACTCTTTTCGCTTGGGTGAAGCCACCCAAGCGGAATGCGCGCTAGAGGGTTGCGAAAGGCCAAGGCCTGTGGCATGTGTCCCCCTCATTCTGGTGCGCTGCTGTAGCTCAGTGGTAGAGCACTCCATTGGTAATGGAGAGGTCGACAGTTCAATCCTGTCTAGCAGCACCATTCTTTAGTCCGGCATGTCCGGTTCACCCATATCGCCGCGAACCAATCGCTGCCGCGCCCTGTAGTCTTCCGGTTTCTCAAAAGCTCCGGCCCAAATCCCCCGCTTGGCCTTTTCCGCTTCCGCCTCTGCGCGCGCATAGGAAAGACTATGCCGGGAGTAGGCAATGGCCCAGCCAAGCCGAACCATTTCCCCATTGATGTCGAGATCGCCAACCTTGCAAACCGCAACGGCGCGGCCATAACGGTCCGTTTCAATCGAGCTGCAGGAAACCTCCTGTGCCTTCACCAGTCCCCGTAATGCAATCGTCGATTGCTTGCCGCAGGAATATTCAGTGCCATGCTTGTCCTTGCAGCTCTGGCGGTATTCCGGCGCATCAATTCCATAGAGGCGGATATCCGTATCGCCGTTGCGCAGTGAATCGCCATCAACCACCTGCACCGATCCCGTACCCAAATCGATCATGTCAAATTGCTTCTTGAGAGCCAGGACGATTGTGAGGACGGCGAGGAATATGACTGCGTCAATAACACTGCGATAGAACGGGCGGGGGCGTCTCCAGTATTGCGTCACGAAGGCGTTTTGTCCCAACGTGAAGCGCTCTCGTCATCGGATGATTTCGCCGCGACCCAGTTCTTCCCTTGCGGCCCCTCTTCCATTTTCCAGAAGGGAGCCTTGGTCTTGAGCCAGTCGATCAGGAAGTGGCACGCCTCAAACGCCGCCTCCCGGTGGCTTGATGTGGCAATGACCAAAACAATGTCATCTCCTGGCGCGAGCGTGCCATAGCGATGGACAATGAGCGTATCAAGAAGGGGCCAGCGCCGATGGGCTTCTTCATCAATTTCGGTGAGAGCCTTCTCCGTCATGCCGGGATAGTGCTCAAGGGTCATGGCAGAAATTGGCGCTCCGTCGCTGAGATCGCGCATGGTGCCGACAAAAACCACGCTGCCGCCGATATCCTTGCGGCCCTGCTTGAGTTTTGCAAGTTCGGCAGCCGTATCGAAGGCCTGTTTCTGGACACGGATCATGGGGCGATATTGCGCTTCTGTGTGGCTGACATCAATTGCCGAACAGGTCGTTGAGAAGTTTCTTGCCCGACTTTCCAATTTCTTTGAAAGTCTTTCCAGACAGGCCGAGGCCGCGCAAGGCATCGTAGGCGGCCTCCGGATCGTCGAAAATTCCTTCCACATCCGGGTATATTTTGGGCGCGTTCCAAGGCCCTCTGACAGCGACCAGAACCGGAAGCCTGGTCGTTTCATTGCCACCGGTGACCAATTTAGGATCAAACTTGAAATCAAGGGCCTGGCGCAGCATGTCAACCTCACCGCTTCCCGATACCTGGAATGCCGGGCCTTCAACTGTCACGTCAGTGGTCCGCGCGATGCCATCCTCGATCTGGAAGGATGCCGAGGCCGTATCAAATGAGGTCAGATTCTCTGGCCCTTCGCCCCATCCGTCGCTGAGCGCGCTGCTAACCTTTGAAACCATGTCCACAATGTTAAGGCCGGTGATTTCCCCGTCAGAAATTTCAATAGTAAAATTGCCAGCCAGGGTGGACATCATCTCCCGCTGATTGTTTCCCGTGGCAGAGAGCGATGCTTTGAGACCGGTGTTTCCGGCCAACCAATCCACGCCCGCAAATTCGCTGAGGAAGGATTCTCCCTTGATATTCTGGGCATCGAGCTCCAATTGCAACGCCGGAGAGTCCTTGGTCCCATCGAGGGTAATTTTGGCCGTTGCCTTGCCGCCATAGATCGATGCGTTTTGCATGGTGGTTTCGAGCCTTCCATCCTTCAATGCACTGGACATTTCAACGGGGCCAATTTCCGCGCCGTTCCATTTGACCTGAAAGGCCGAAAGCGACAGGTTGCCGTCTATGCCTTTTAGTCCGCCAAAATCCAGTGTGGAGGTAGTCCAGCCTGTACTTCCTGATCCCGGATTTGATGTGCCGGTTTTAGGTGCGGTGAGATAGGGATCAAGCGTGAACAGATCCGTTGAAAGCGTGGCACTGACGCGGGGTGTTTTTTTGCTGAGATCAAGGAGAAGATCGCCATATGCAACCATGCCATCCAGCGCGGTATTTGCCTCGCCCAGTGTGAAAACCGCGCCTTTTGAATCCAGCGCACCGGCAAGCGAGTAATTCTTGAGGCCGGCACTCCCCTTGATCTCGGAGCCCAGCCATTTTGCCAGCTGGCGGAGGTCAGGTGATGTGGCGTCAATTGCACCCGCAAGGCTAAGCCCCTGACCCGTCGCCAACCTGCCGGTGAAATTCACCGCCAAGGCAGGGGCGGTGATGGTGAGGTCAAACGGCGAACCATCCTGCCCCACGCGCCGCAGCGACTTCACATGGGCTTCAATGTCGGCAAATTGATTGTTCAGCGCGGCCGTGCCTTGAACATCAAGCTCGCCATCCGCGCCTATGGTAATGTTTGCCGAAGCACCCTCAAGCGAAAAAGCCTGGCCATTGCGCTCATCAAGGAAGTTGGCCGAACCATTTTCAACAAGGAGCGTGAGGGGTTCCTTGGAATCATCGGCTTTGTCCGGCTTTTTCTCCCCTCCCTGGGTATTTTTTGCATCCTGCCCCCAACTGTCACGGCCTTCCCTGTCAATCAGAAAATTAAACACCGGATGGATAAGGACAATTTTCCTGATTTTAAGTTTGCGCCGCACAAGATCGCTGAATTGCAGGGGCAGGTGGGCGCTTGCAGCACGGGCAAAATTTCCATCCATGCCATTGGGGTTGGAAAGGAAAACATCATCAAGACGAACGCTGAGTTGCGGGAAGAATTCCAGTTTGGCCCCGCCATTGACCAAAAGCGTGCGGCCCGTCTTGCGGGCGACATAGTCCTGCACCTCGGCAATTGCAAAACCCGGGTTGATGAAAGCCCACGTCGCTGCGGCAAAGAGACCTAAGGACAGGGCTGCGCCAATCCAAACAAGTCGCTTTTTCATTATTCCTCCTCGTGATGCGCGATGTATTATGGACCAAATCCCCATTGGAGATAAGTAATGCCCGATCAACCCCTGTGGACGCCATCAGAAAAGAGGAAATCGGGCTCAAATCTACGCCGGTTTATGGGTGAACTGGAAATCTCTGATGGTTTGCAGCTGCAAACCTATGCGGACATTTTGGGATTCTCCACGGAAAAGCCGGATGTCTTCTGGTTGAAACTCTGGGAGTTCTGCAGCGTCAAGGCAGAAACCCGTGGCAAACGCGTGCTCATCGACGGGGACAAAATGCCGGGCGGCCGCTTTTTCCCCGATGCAAAGCTGAACTATGCCGAAAACCTGCTGCGGCGAAACGATGATGAGCCCGCCCTGATTTTCTGGGGTGAAGACAAGATCAAAATCACCATGACCTGGCGCCAGCTGAATGCCCGCGTGGCGCAAACCCATCGAGCCCTTGTCAAGGCAGGCATTAAACCAGGTGACAGGGTTTGCGCCGTGGTTCCCAATCATCCAGAGACCATCGTGGCCTTTCTGGCCGTAGCTTCGTTGGGTGCCATCTGGTCGTCGTGCTCGCCGGATTTTGGCGAGCGTGGCATTCTTGATCGCTTCGGGCAAATTGCGCCCAAACTCCTGTTCACTTGTGATGCCTATTTCTATGCCGGCAAGACCCACAGCCTCTCCGAGAAAATTGCCAGGGTTCTAACCCAACTGCCAAGCGTTGAACGGACTGTGGTGATTGATTACACGGGCGCAGCCACAGCCATGGTGGCGCAGGTGCCCAAGGCGCAAACGCTTGAAGTGTTCAGGTCAGGTGAAAATGACGCGCCCATTACCTTCGCCCAAATGCCCTTCGATCATCCGCTTTATATTCTCTATTCCTCGGGAACCACCGGCATTCCCAAATGCATCGTCCACCGGGCCGGCGGCATTTTGCTGAAGCATTTGTGCGAACTCGTCTTGAACACCGATGCTAAATCGGGAGACCGCCTCTTCTACTTCACTACCTGCGGCTGGATGATGTGGAACTGGCTGGTGAGCGGCTTGGGCGCTGGTGCCACACTTCTGCTCTATGACGGCTCGCCCTTCCATCCCAATGAGCGCGTCCTCTTTGATTTTGCTGATGCGGCAGGCATGACGATATTCGGCACCTCAGCCAAATATATCGATTCCGTACGCAAGACGGGCTGGCGTGTGCGGGATACCCACAGGCTCAAAAATCTTCGCGCCATGATGTCCACCGGTTCGCCCTTGAGTGCCGAGAATTTTGATTTTGTTTACGACGCGATAAAACCCGATGTGCATCTTGCCTCCATTTCCGGCGGCACTGATATTTGCGGTTGCTTTGTTGGCGGCAACCCGCTTTCAAGTGTGTGGCGTGGCGAAATCCAGGGGCCGATGCTTGGCATGGCGATGGACGTGCTGGACGATAACGGCCATCCCGTGAAACAGGAAAAAGGCGAAATGGTTTGCACGAAGCCATTTCCGTCCATGCCGGTGATGTTCTGGAATGATCCGGATGGCCAAAAATATCACAACGCCTATTTCGCCCGCTTTGACAATATCTGGTGCCACGGTGATTTTGCTGAAATCACGGTCCATGGCGGCCTCATTATTCACGGCCGTTCTGATGCAACATTGAATCCCGGCGGCGTGCGTATCGGCACGGCGGAAATCTATGCCCAGGTTGAACGCATCCCGGAAGTGCTTGAAGCAATCGCCATCGGCCAGGTTTGGGACCATGACGTGCGAGTCGTTCTCTTTGTGAGACTGGCGCCAGGCGCTGTGCTGGACGACAAACTGATCGCCCTGATCAAGAAACAGGTGCGAGACGGGGCCTCCCCCCGCCATGTACCCGCCGTGATCCTGGCTGTCAGTGATATCCCGCGCACCAAGTCCGGCAAGATCACCGAATTGGCAGTCCGGGAAATTGTCCATGGCCGTGAAGTCAAGAATCAGGAAGCCTTGGCGAACCCTGAAGCTCTCGAATTATTCCGTAATCTCGCGGCCCTCACCTGAAGGATTCGCGGTCACGAAGGTTTCGCGTGAGCAGGATGATGGGGATGAGGCCCGCCGCTACGATGGTGAGTGCTGGCGCTGCACTCTCTTCCAGCTGGTCAAGCGAAGACAATGTGAACACCAGGGTTGCGAGCGTATCGAAATCAAAAGGCCGCAAGATAAGTGTGGCGGGCAGCTCTTTCATGCAATCGACAAATACCAGAAGGGCCGCCGTGATGAGTGCGGGGCGCAGGATTGGCAGATGGATTTCCATAACGGTCCGCAAGGGCGTGCGCCCCAGGGTTCGCGCTGCGAAAGCAAGATTGGGCGTTACCTTCTCCAGCCCACTTTCCAGCGAGCCAACGGAGATTGCAAGAAAGCGGATTGCATAAGCGAAAATTATTGCGGCAATAGTGCCCGAAAGCAAAAGGCCGGTGGATACGCCAAAACTGTTGCGCATGAAGGTATCAACACCGTTATCGAAATAAGCCAGCGGAATAAGTACGCCAATGCCAAGCACGGTTCCCGGTATGGCATAGCCAATGCTCGCAAGGCGGAGGATGCTGTTGAAGCCATATCCTTGCCGCACCCGATGGGCATAGGCCAGAATAAGGCCTAGTATCACAACCACAAGGCTTGCCACCAGCGCGAGGACAAATGAGCGCCAGACCGCATTGAAATAGTCTGCGGAAAAAATATCTCCCAGACGTCTCGCTGCAAATCTCAGGAGAATGAGCCCCGGCAGGATAAAGCCGAGAAACACCGGAAAAATACAGGCAAGAGTAGCCAGGAATCCGTGCCATCCCTTAAGCACTGTACGCCGTGCGGCCATATGATGGTGCGAGGCGGGCATGTGTGATTGTTGGTTCCGAGCCTGTCGTTCAACCCACAAAAGCGCAAAGACAAAAATCAGGAGGACCCCCGCCAATTGGGCCGCCCCGCCGAGGTTTCCTTCTCCCAGCCAGGTTGTGTAGATGCCGAGCGTCAGAGTGCGAACCCCAAAAAAACCCGCGGCGGCGATATCATTCAGGCATTCCATCAGGGCAAGGCTGACACCGACAACAATGGCTGGCCGCGCCTGGGGAAGAGCCACGGAAAAGAAGGCGCCCCAGGGTGACTTACCAAGAGTTCGCGCCACATCAAGCTGGCTTGTTGGCTGGCGCAGGAAACTCGCCTGCGCCGTCATGAAGACATAGGGGTAGAGCACGAGGGAAAGCACAAGAATGGCGCCGGGAAGCGAACGGATTTCCGGAAAGTAATAGTCCTGAGGGCTGGTCCATCCCATAACGCCACGCAGCCATGACTGCAGCGGCCCCGCATAATTCAGGAAATCCACATAGGTATAGGAAACAATATAGGTGGGCATGGCAAGGGGCATGAGGCAGGCCCATTGCAGTATCCGCCGCAGCGGAAACTCGCGCATAGTGACCAGCCATGCCGTGGCCGTGCCAATAATGAAAGTCAGCAACCCCACCCCGATCAGCAGGCCCAAGGTTCGCCAGACATAGCCCGGCAGAACCGTGCTCAGCAAATGCGGCCAGATGTTTTCGGCTGGTGTGAAGGAGAGAAAAAGAATTGTGAGAATGGGCAACGCGATGGTGAGCGCGATGAGGCCCGCACCAACAACAAGCCAAGCATTGGCTCTTGAAGTTCTGAGCTTCGGTCTTGCTGCAGCGGTAGGCATATTGTTTGACGATTATTCCGCGAGCACGCGGGTTGTCGGGAATGTCAGTTCGATGAGCGTTCCTTTACGCGGTTCGCTCGAGATCTCAAACTTGGTGCGGTTGGCTTCAGCCAGGGCCTTGGTGAGCGGCAGCCCAAGGCCCGTGCCCTGGACTTCACGGCCTCCAGTGATCACCCGTTTGAAGGGCTCAAGGGCATCACGCAGCTGTTCGGCGTTCATCCCGATACCGGTATCCTTGACGCGAAGTTTCAGTTCGCCTGATTTGTTCAACTGGGCCGAAACAATGACCTGTCCGCCGGGATCGGTGAACTTGATGGCATTGGAAATAATATTGAGCATGATCTGGCGCATGGATCTCTGATCGGCAACCACGTTGGGGAGATCCCCTGGCATGGCTTTGCGAATGACAACCCGGGCCCCTGTTGCCGCTTCCTGCAGCATTCTGATCGCATTATCGGCCGTGTCGCTCAGGTTCACTGAAGTGAAATTGAGCTCAAGCTGGCCGGCTTCAACTTTCGAAAGGTCAAGCAGGTCATTGATGAGGGAGAGCAGCAGTCCGCCGCTGGAATGAATGTCATTCACATAGCCGCGGTACTTGTCATTTTTGATTTCTCCAAAGCGCTCAAGCCGCATGACCTCCGAAAAACCCATGATGGCATTGAGAGGCGTGCGCAATTCATGGCTGATGCGCGCGAGGAATTCTGATTTCTGCCGGCTTGTGGCCTCGGCCACTTCCTTGGCGTCGCGCAGCTCCGACTCGGTTCGCTTCCATTGGGTAATGTCGCGCACCACGGCACAGAAGGCGGCGCGCGATGCCAGGGATTGCAGCGCTCCAATTGTGAGAAAGAGCGGAACTGTTCCACCCTGCTTCACAACAGCGTTAACTTCGCGGCCATCATTGAAGACGCTCGCCAGACCCGGCCCCTGCAGGGCCGACAAATAATCACGCAGGACTTTGCGGCTTTCCCCTGTCAGCAAATCGCCAAAAGGCTTGTCGGCCACCTCCGCAATGCGATAGCCAAAAATGGCTTCCGCACCCGCACTGAAAGTATGAATCTTGCCATCGCGGTCAAGCGTAATGATGCCATCGGTGGCCGTATCGAGAATGGCCCGCAGTTCTTCGTCGGCCACAGGTTGGGTATTTTGCAGGTTCTCCTGCGTAACAGGAGTTTCCCTGTTTGCAGGAGCCGTCTGCAGTGGTTCAACCATAGGGGAGGGCGCGGGTGTCACTTCGCTCACTTGAAGGGCAGGCATTTTGACCGGCTGCAAAATAAACTGGCGGGCAGGGCCATTGAGCCAGGCTACTTCCGACAATTGTGCCGCGAAGCTGATTTCCCGGTCATTCTCAAGCTTAAGTGTGGCTGCAGATATGGATTGGCCAAGTTTCGAGAAGTATGTCCACAACACATCATCATTGATCAGGTCTTCAACCGATGCGTACCTGAATAATTCGCGCGCCTTTGGGTTGGCATGCTGCAACTGGCCACCCCTGGTGATTAAGACCGCATGGGAAAGCCTGTCGATTGCAACGGTGACCGCGAGGGGAATGGCTATCTGTTTGCGCCGGGGCTTTTCCGGCTCCACCTTGGCGGCGGGCGCCTGCAACAGGGCCGATTCAGTGAGCACCTTGCCAAGGTGATGAAACGCTTCCACTTCGGCAGGGGCAAGTTGCGGCTTCGCGCCAGCATCTTTTTCGAGCCCCAGTGCCGACGTCGAAATAGCCCGTTCCAGTGCCCGCCGCTCGGTGATGTCATCAAGAAGCATCATGGCAAAGGCAACCGGGTCTGCCGTGGTGCCCAGCTTCCGTAGTGTGAGTCTGATGTTGCGCTGGCCAATTTTCGTGCGCAGGCGCTTGACGTCACTTACGGTTCCCGTTGAGGCAAGTCTTGTCAGCAGTTCATCCGCAAGAAGCGGGTTTTCAACAAGGGCACCCAGGCTCGCGCGCTGATCCGCCCCAAGCAGCAAAAGTGCTGCCGCATTCAGGCGGTGCAGCGAACCATCCTGTCCCATAAAGGCCGCAGCAGCAGGCAGCAGGTCGAAGGCCTGCGCCAGTTTTTCAAATGGAATTTCGCTGGCTGAATCACCTTGGTCCGCCACGATGACCAAAAGTCCGGCCCGTCCATCGGCAAGGGCGTGAATGGTGCAGCGGCAGGATAGCGGCCCCGTATGGCCGGAAGAGGGGAAGCTCAGAACGGTGGTTTCGACCTGGCCACGGCTCAGGCTCTTTGAAAGGGCCATGATCCGTTCAACGCCGGGTTCCGCATAGTCAAAGGGCCGGTCGATAAGATCGAAGAGGGATTCTCCGCCAAAATAGGCAACTCCGGCAGGGTTTGCCCATACAATACGCCCGCGCGCCCCATCCCACAGCCATGCGGCGTCGGATAAGTTACGCAAATCTTCCAGCGTTGGCGCCTCAATCCTACTCAAAATACCCGCGGCCAGGTTTTGCCCAGCCGATCCCCACGCAACAACGAACCCGTCAGGTAAACTAAATCAATTTTTTCAGATCGCGTCCACCTTTGGTTAACCAAACGTCATAAATATGTACAATTGGTTAACCGGTGGTCGCAAAATCATACATGATGCTGCATTGCGAGAATTATATTGCAATGCACAATTTTTGCTCTTATATGAGTTCCAAGCGGCAGACTATGCCTTTAACCCCTTTTGGAGATTGATCATGAATGTAAAGAAATCAAAAGCTGATACCACCGCCGCAATGCCAACCGAGGCTCTCGAATTTGCGCAGAAGTCTGTGGATCAGGCCCAGGTGGCCTTTGAAAAGGTAACCGTTGCGGCCCAGGACAATGTACAGGTTTTCGAAGTCGTTGCCTCCGCCTACAAGTCAGGCGTTGTGGACTTCCAGAAGAAGGCCATGGAATTTACCCAGAAGAACATGGAGCAGGCCTTTGCCTTCAGCCGCAAACTGTTTTCGACCAAAGAATTCGGCGAGGTCGTCTCCCTCCAGCAGAGCTTCGTTAAAGACCAGGTAGAAGCTTTCAAGACCCAGGCTGGCGAGTTGAACGAAATTGCCGTGCGCCTGTCCAGCGAGACTGCCAAGCCGCTTCAGAGTAGCTTTGAAAAATCCTTCAAGGATTTCAGCAAACCCTTTGCTGCCTAATCCAATTTCAATCTTTTGACGGAAGGCCCGCGATTGTCGCGGGCCTTTTTGTTTGCTTGAATTTGCGGACGCACACCGCTAGTTTGCGCGGCACTTGAAGATGCAGCTGTAGCTCAGTTGGTTAGAGCGCCGGATTGTGGATCCGGAGGTCGGTGGTTCGAGCCCACCCAGCTGTACCACGCAAAGTTTGGGGCTATTTGCGCACACCCAGTAGATTGTCCGTCGCGAACGCCTCCGCAAGCTGAGCCTCCGTCATGACACTCTCGCTCAGGGCAACCTCACGGATCGTGCGCCGTGCCTTCAGCGCAATTTTTGCCACGCGCGCAGCTTTGTTGTAACCGATATAGGGGTTGAGAGCCGTCACCGTGACGAGGGACCCATCAAGCAATTCGCGGCAGCGCTCTTCATCGGCCTCAATGCCCAACACACATTTTTCGCGCAAGGTCACCATGCCGCGCATCAGCATCCGCATGGATTGCAGGATGTTAAGGACGATCCTACAAACCTATGGCTTACCGGATCAATGGCAAAGCCATCTTCGCCAGAGCAAATCTCACTCAATTTGAATGATGTGGAGCAGGTCAGAAATTGTAAAGGCAAGCAGTGAAGAATCGATTTGCTCCTAATGTTTTTGCCAGAATGAGCAATCAAGCTGCAGGCTGATAGATAGCGCTAACGCGGAATCTCAATTTTCCTGCGACCAAGTGAAATGTAGGTGATACCCATCGACATGGCATCTTGCAGAGTAAAGATATTACGGAGATCAATCACCAATGGGGCTGCCATTATCGATGCCAAGGCAGGCCAGTCCGCATTCTTAAATTCGTCCCATTCGGTCATGATAACTGCGCCGTCAGCATCTTCGAGGGCGTCCTCAAGGGTTGTCATAAATTTCACTGAGTCATTGTCGATTACTGTTTTTGCATTCTGATTGGCCTCCGGGTCATAGGCTCTTACCAGTGCGCCCTGGCTGCACAGAAGGGAAATAACACCAAGAGCAGGTGACTCGCGCACATCGTCTGTCCGGGCTTTGAACGCCAGTCCGAGAACTGCAATTTTTTTCCCCTCAACGGTGCCATCAAATGCGTCACATATCTTGTTTAGTGCAGATTGCTTGTGGCGTTTGTCAGCGCCGATCACCGCCTCGGAGATATCCAGAGGGCTTTGAAAATCATTGGCAGTCTTGACAAGGGCAAGGATGTCCTTTGGGAAGCACGACCCCCCAAATCCGGGACCCACCTTGAGAAATTTGTCGCCTATGCGTTTGTCAAGCCCGATGCCGATGGCAAGCTCATCAACATCAGCGCCCACTTTATCGCACAACCACGAAAGTTCATTGATGAAACCAATTTTGGTAGCCAAGAACGCATTTGCGGCGTACTTGGTCAGCTCGGCGGTTTCTACGGTTGTGGTCGCTACCAATCGGATGCCCCGGCGCGTTAAGGGGCTATAGAGCTCTTCAAGCAGCGCCAATGCGTCCTCCGAGCTGCTGCCGACAATTATACGGTACGGCTCCATGAAGTCTTTAATTGCATTGCCTTCTCTTAGGAATTCAGGATTGGACGCAACAGCCCATTTGCCTTCATCAAGATGGCGCCCAACAATGCGGGCCACTTCACGGCTTGTTCCAACGGGGACTGTGGACTTAACCACAAAAACCAGCAGGTTGTCTTGCGTTCCGCCCTGGTTCTTTGCGGCTATTGCCGCGTCTTCGGCAGCGGCATAAACATAGCTGAGATCGGCGCCTCCATCTTGAAGGTTGCCCGGCGTACCCACTGTTATGAAATAAAATGTTGGGCCAAATTTTGCTGCATCGGCGGGCTCAGTCGAAAATTGCAGCCTGCCATTGTGAATGTTTGATTCAACGAGTTCTTTAAGCCCTGGCTCATAGATAGGAATCTCACCGGCCTGCAAACACCCAATTTTTTTGGGATCCTTGTCGATGCAAATGACATCATGCCCGGTTTCGGCAAAGCAGGTGCTTGTTACCAGCCCAACGTAGCCAGTGCCAAACATACAAATTCGCATGATCTTGTTTCCTTAAAATATGAAAAATTTCTTCATTAGCACGGACAAACACCCTCGCCTGCAAGCCTGGGGGTCGATTATTCAATTTGGGATTTGTCTTATCTGACGATATCAGTATTTATTCAACCGGCCAGTTTACCCATGCAAACCGATCGGGTGCCTCCAAATGACAACGGAACTTGTCGGCCCGAAAAAATTAAGCGAAAATTGAAAAACGGGCGATTTGAAAGGGTTTTGTGTGACAATTGATCTGAGGCCCGATGGCCGCCAATCGGAAACCGCCCTTGCCGTCCAGCGTGGCGTTGGCCGCCTGATGCGGTCTCTTGGCTTTGCAATCCTAAATGAGTTCACGCTTGCCACGGGCAGGCGCGCCGATGTGATTGCCATCGGCGACAGCGGCGCCATTTGGATTGTCGAAATCAAGTCTTCAATCGAAGATTTTCGCGTTGATCAGAAATGGCCAGAGTACCGCGAATTCTGTGATCAGTTTTTCTTTGCCATTCCACAAACCCTCGATCCCGAGATCATTCCCTTTGAGGCGGGCCTCATCGTTGCTGATAATTGGGGGGCTGAAATTCTGCGCCAACCCGCTGAAACGCCGCTTCACGCCTCCAGGCGTAAAGCGCTGACGCTGGCCATCGCGCGCGTTTCCAGCCAGCGCCTGCACAGTCTCTACGATCCTTGATTATTTGGGTGCGCGCTTTGCCAGAATGCGCTGCAGCGTGCGGCGGTGCATGTTGAGGCGGCGCGCCGTTTCCGAAACATTGCGGCTGCAGAGTTCATAGACGCGCTGGATATGTTCCCACCGCACCCGGTCCGCCGACATGGGATTTTCCGGCAGCGCCGTGCGGCTGTCCTTGTCTGAAATAAGCGCACCGTAAACCGCATCGGCATCCGCGGGCTTCGCCAGGTAGTCAATCGCACCGAGCTTCACGGCCGTCACCGCCGTCGCGATATTGCCATAACCGGTGAGCACCACAACCCGCGCGTCCGGTCTGCTGGCATGCAGGGTTTCAATCACATCAAGGCCATTGCCATCGCCCAGGCGCAGGTCAACAACAGCATAGCCCGGTGCCGATTTTTTCACCTGCTGAATGCCTTCTGCCACCGACTCAGCCATGCGCACTTCAAAGCCCCGCGTTTCCATGGCCCGCGCCAGCCGCGTCAAAAAGGGCTTGTCGTCGTCAACAAGCAAGAGCGTCTTGTCGGCAGGGAGGTTGATGTCAGTCATTGTTTACAGACCATACTGGCTCTCTTATTCACACTCTTATACGAGTCAAGGGACCCTTTGGACACTGCTTTATGGGTTGCCCAGATCTACCGAACCCCGGGGCCAGCTCAATTGGATGATAGCCCCATGCTCGGGAAGGGGGCGGTTGGCCAGGGATACCATGGCACCTGAGCGCTCCAAAAGGGTCTTGGCAATGAAAAAGCCCAATCCCATGCCCTCGTGGCGCCCCCTTTCACTTTCGCTGTCAACGCCATATCCCGGTCTCGTCGTCACAAAGGGATCGCCCAGGCGATCAAAAATGGCCTGATCAAAGCCGGGTCCATCATCTGAAATGAGCAGCGATACTTTCGCTGAGGACCATTGGGCAACGATGCTCACCTTCTTCTCGGCAAAATCGACAGCATTCTCCAGGAGATTTCCCAAGCCATAGGCAATTGCTGGGTTGCGGCGGAAAATGGGTTCAGGTGTTTGGGCAGCGGTTCCTTCACCCGCGATTGTGATGTCGATCGTGACGTCCGGTCCGCGTATGGGAGCCACCAGATCTTCGATCATGACGGAAAGCTTGACCCGCGCATACATGTCATCGGCTTGCGTATCCCGGTTGGCAAGCCGCGACAGGATTTCCCGGCATCTCCCTGTCTGGCTTATGAGAAGATCGATATCCTCCGTATGCGGACCTTTATTTGGCAGTTCCCGTTTCAGTTCCTTGGCCACAAGGGCAATGGTGGCCAAGGGTGTTCCCAATTCATGGGCCGCCGCTGCTGCCAGCCCGTCAAGAGCTGAGAGCCTTTGTTCCCTTGCGAGCACGAGTTCAGCAGCTGTCAGGGCCGACGACATCTGCCGGGCTTCCTCTGCAATGCGCCGCGCATAGATGGATGAGAATACCACGCCACACATGATGGCTGCCCACATGCCGGCGATATAGGCTTTTGGCAGAATCAGCGGTGCGGTGGTGCTCCACGGAAGCGGCAGATGATAAATCGCCAGAAAGCTCGCGCAAATAAAGGCAATCGTGCTGAGCCATAATGTCCATTTCAAAGGAAGTGAAGTTGCAGAAACTGTAACCGGCACAAGAAACAGAAAAGCAAAAGGATTTTCCAATCCGCCCGTGAGATAGAGCAGCAATGCCAGCTGAATAACATCATAGCCCAAGAGGAAACCGGCCTGCGTTGACGCCAGCCTTAAATTGGAGCGCCAGCGCAGGGTCAAAAAAATATTGAGCCAGGCGCTTAAAGCAATGACGCCGAGGCAGGCACCCAGCGGCAGGGGAAAATCCAGAATGAAATGGACACCCAGAACCGCAAGCGATTGACCAAGCACCGCAAGCCAGCGCAAACGCACCAAGGTGCGCAGGCGGAGGAGTCCAGCCGTCGTATTGAAGGTTTCCGGTCCTTCCGGGGCGGCAGCAAAGATTGACATATTGGGCTTGCCTTACGATTTACACAGTGAAGAGTTTAAGATAAAGCCACCGAAATGCCAAAATCCCAATTTGCACCCTCGCGTTTTCACCTCATCTTTGCAATCCTGGCACTGCTTGCAGCACTCCTCATTGCAGGCACTGCCTACTACATTGCAAACCAGCCTCGTGGCCCAATCAGCATTGGCACGGCCCTTGTTGGCGGCCCATTCTCGCTGACCGACCAGACGGGCCGGAAAGTAACGGACAAGGATTTTCTCGGCAAATATATGCTGGTCTTTTTTGGCTACACCTATTGCCCCGATCTTTGCCCAACCGAATTGCAGGTGATGTCAGCTGCCTTGGATAGTTTGGGAACAAAGGCCGACGGCATACAGCCCATCTTTATCACCTTTGACCCGCAAAGGGACACGCCGGAAGTCTTGAAGCAATATATTTCAAACTTCCATCCCCGCTTCATAGGCCTCACCGGAACACCAGAGGAAATTGCGGCCGCAGCGAAAGCCTACCGGGTTTTTTACAGCAAGCTCGAAAATACTTCCGGGCCTGACACCTACCTCATGGATCACTCCACCATTACCTACTTGATGGACAAGCAGGGAAAATTCCTCAAGCATTTCAGCTATTCAACCGATGCGGCAGCCCTCGCCCAAGCCCTCGAAAAGGCCATTGCCCCCTAATTTGTATAATAATTGGCCGTTGCGGGAATCCTAAGGACTTGTTAGGTTGCAATGCAGCATGATGCGATCAGGCTCGGCTGAAAGGATATCCTCCTAATGCTCTATAATCTCTATGAGATGAACCACGCTGCCCTTGCGCCCTGGCGCGCGGCTGCGGATATGGGCTTGAATTTTTGGCAAAATCCGGTGAATCCGTGGAGTTCCACCAGCACGGCGCGGGCGGTAACTGCTTCTCTCGAACTTTTTGAACGCGCCACCCGCCGGTTTGCCAAGCCTGCTTTCGGACTCACGGAAACAACTGTCGGTGGCGTAACCGTCAGCATCCAGGAACAAATTCTTTTGCACAAGCCCTTCGTCTCCCTCCTGCATTTCAGCAAGGTCTGGCCGGCGAAGGCAAAAACCAAAGCGCAGCAAAAACTGCTGATTGTTGCTCCCATGTCTGGCCACTACGCAACCCTGCTGCGCGGCACCGTTGAGGCCCTGCTTCCCCACTTCGATGTTTACATTACCGATTGGGCCGATGCCCGCACCGTTCCCGTGTCGATGGGAAAATTCGATCTCGAAGATTATGTCGATCACGTCATTGAAATGCTGCAGGTGATAGGTGGCAGCATCAATATCATGGCCGTGTGCCAGCCTTCGGTTCCCGTTCTGGCGGCGGTATCCCTGCTGAGTGCAAGGCCTGACAAGATCACGCCAAAATCCATGATCCTCACCGGCGGCCCCATTGATACGCGCCGCAATCCCACCGCCGTCAACAAACTGGCCAAGGAAAAAGGCGCCGACTGGTTCCGCCAGAATGTGATCATGAAAGTGCCGTTTC
>CAZAMS010000071.1:0-5362 GCA_964486305.1 uncultured Aestuariivirga sp. | reverse complement strand
GCGGGTGTTGACCGCCTTGAAGCCAAGCGCCTGTTGCACAAGCACCGGATTGAAAAACTCATTGTGGTGAATGAGGATTTTGAATGCGTGGGGCTCATCACCGTCAACGACATGGAGAAAGCGGCGGATCATCCCTTTGCGGCGAAGGATGAGCAGGAGCGGTTGCGCGTGGCGGCAGCCACGGGCACGGGCGACAAGGGATTCCTGCGGGCTGAAATGCTGATTGATGCGGGCGTTGACATCATCGTTGTGGATACGGCCCATGGCCATTCCATTCATGTGATCAACCAGGTGAGCCGCATCAAGAAACTTTCCAACAAGGTGCAGATCATTGCGGGCAATGTGGCAACCGGGGAAGCGGTGAAAGCTTTGATCGGCGCTGGCGCTGATTCCGTGAAGATTGGCATTGGTCCAGGTTCCATCTGCACCACGCGGGTTGTAGCAGGCGTCGGCGTGCCGCAGTTTTCAGCCATCATGGAATGCGCTGAAGAGGGGGCAAAATCCGGTGTGCCGATCATTGCCGATGGCGGCATCAAGCAATCGGGCGATTTGGCGAAGGCTCTTGCAGCAGGTGCGGGCGTTGTGATGATTGGGTCTTTGCTGGCGGGCACCGATGAAAGCCCCGGTGACAGCTACTTGTTCAATGGCCGATCGTTCAAATCCTATCGCGGCATGGGCTCGGTTGGGGCCATGGCACGGGGTTCGGCGGACCGCTATTTCCAGCAGGAAGTCAAAGACAGTTTGAAACTGGTGCCCGAAGGCGTTGAAGGGCAGGTGCCATACAAGGGGCCCGTTGCTCAGGTTTTGCATCAGCTCACGGGCGGGCTTCGTGCGGCCATGGGCTATGTGGGTGCTGCAACGATTGCCGAGCTGCGGACACGGGCTGAGTTCATTCGCATCACCAGTGCGGGCATGCGCGAAAGCCACGTGCATGATGTGATGATCACGCGGGAAGCGCCGAACTACCAGGGGCGCGGCTCGTTGTGACGCCCACCCAGCATCTCCTGCTGCCGGTCTTTGTCCAATTTGCCTTGACTGTTTATGTGCTTGTGCGCATGGGGCAGGGACGGGTTCGGGCGGTGCGTTCAGGGCAAGTGAAGCGTTCTGAAATCGACACGAAATCCGCTTACTCGGATACGGTGCAGAAATTTGCGAATAACTACCAGAGCCAGTTTGAGCTTCCGGTGTTGTTCTATGTGGTTCAATTTCTCACCCTGGCCACCGGGCTGGTCGATGGCGTCTTGATTGCGCTCGCCTGGGCCTTCGCTATGTCACGGCTTGTGCACAGCATTGTGCACACGGGGTCAAACAGGATTGCCACGCGGTTCAAAGTTTTTGTCGCTGGCTTGGTTTTTTTGGTTTGCATGTGGGTCTGGTTTGGCCTGCGGCTTTTTGTGATTGGATAGTTTATGCGATTGGCTGGCCGCGTTGCCGCGGCAATTGAAGTTTTAACGGATGTTTTCACCCAGCACCGCCCGGCCTCCGAGGCGTTGAAGGATTGGGGCAAGGCCCACCGCTTTGCGGGCTCCACGGACCGCCATGCCATTGGCACGCTCGTTTATGATGTGCTGCGGCGGCGCAATACGGCGGCAGCGCGCATGGGCGACGGCAGGCCCCGCGCTTTGGTTCTGGGTGTCTTGCGCGAAGTATGGAACCTGCCTGCCGAGGAGATTGAAAGTCTGTGCACGGAGCAACATGGCCCCGGCGTTCTGACTGCAGGTGAAAAGGGTGCATTGGCGCGGGAAATGCGGGGTGATTTGCCGGTTCATATCAGGGGTGACTTTCCTGAATGGCTCATGCCCTCGATGATACAAGTGTTTGGATCGCGCGCGGCAGAGGAGGGGGCAGCCCTTTCACAGCGGGCCCCCATTGATCTGCGCGCGAATACTTTGAAGACAGACCGTGATAAGCTCCTCGTAGCTTTTGCCAAGCATGGGGCGGAAGCGGGGCCTCTCTCGCCCCTGTGCGTGCGGGTGAAATCTACTGATGCGAATACACGCAATATCAATGTGGAGGTTGAGCCCGCCCATGGCATGGGCTGGTTTGAGGTGCAAGATGCCGCCTCGCAGGTTGCGGCGCTGATGTCGGGCGCCAGGCCCGGTGAAAGTGTTGCCGATATTTGTGCGGGCGCTGGTGGCAAAACCCTGGCCCTTGCGGCGATGCTGAAGAACAAGGGCAAGGTGGTTGCCTATGACGCGGACCGCCACCGCTTGCGCCCCATATTTGACCGGATGACACGGGCAGGCGTTACCAACATTGATGTCATTGCCGCTGACGAAGCGAGCAAGCTTGACGAGATGGGAGGCTTTGATTGCGTTTTGATTGATGCGCCCTGTTCGGGCTCGGGTTCATGGCGCAGGAAGCCAGATGCCAAATGGCGGCTGGCTGAGATGCAATTGAAACAACGTATAAAAGATCAACGGGAAGTGCTGGAGCGGGGCGCGGAGCTGGTGAAAGCTGGCGGGCGTCTTGTTTACATCACCTGTTCCGTGCTGCCAGAAGAGAACACTGCCCAGATCGATGCGTTCCTGGGTCGGCACAAGAACTTTGAAATTATCCCTTATGCAAAACAGTGGGCTGCGGCCATAGGAACGCCTGCGCCGGTTTCCGCCGATGGTTCAACCGGCACATTGCTTTTGACGCCAGCACAGCATGGGACCGACGGCTTCTTTATCGCGGTGATGCGGCGGAGTTGACCAGAGCTCCTCTGTTCTTGATTGAAGCAGTCGTGAATTTCCCTCGCCCTGCGGAAATCGTTGCAATATTCGCCTTCTCCCATCCTTCGGACACGAAAGAGAAAATTATTGTCTGGACAAGAGCATAAAGCGGACAATGACTTTCGACCTCCCTATTTCTCAGTTTGACCCTGAACGGACATCCAGCCTTATGGACTCGTGGTAAAGGTTCTAATACGATCCTTTCTTCTGGGTCTTCTACAGGTATTGACACCCCATGACTGAAAAACGTGCCCAGCGCCGCCTTGCTGCCATTCTGGCTGCCGATGTTGTTGGGTACTCTCGCCTTGTAGAACACGACGAGGCTGGCACATTGGCCACCCTTAAGGTCCGTCGGAACGAGGTGCTGGTTCCAACGGTTGCACACCACAATGGCCGCGTCGTCAAGGTGATGGGCGACGGTGTTCTCGTGGAATTTAGCAGTGCGGTTGATGCGGTGCAATGCGCTATCACCTTGCAGGAAGAGTTCACAGCGGCCAACCAGGGCATAGCGGAGGCCTTGCAAATTGTGTTACGAATTGGCATCAATCTCGGCGATGTAATCGTCGAAGGCAGCGATCTCTATGGCGACGGCGTCAATGTGGCAGCGCGGCTTGAGGGGCTGGCGGAGCCAGGTCGCATCTATGTCTCGGGTAGTGTTTATGAGCAGGTCAAACGCAAGCTATCCTCCAGCTTTGACGAGCTTGGACCCCACACGGTCAAAAACATCACCGAACCGGTGCATGTCTACCGCGTGCGGACCCAATCAACTGGACCCGCAGTAGCAGAGCCCCAAGCCCTGCCCCTACCAACCAAGCCTTCGATTGCAGTGCTGCCCTTTACTAACATGAGCACTGACCCGGAACACGAGCCATTCGCTGACGGTTTGACCGAAGATCTGATCACCGATCTCTCGCGATGTTCTGGATTGTTTGTAATCGCCCGCAACTCGACCTTTGCCTACAAGGGCAAATCTGTGGATATCCGCCGTATCGCGCGTGAACTCGGTGTGCGCTACGTACTGGAAGGCAGTGCCAGGCGGGCGGCAGGGCGAGTGCGCATCAATGTCCAGCTCATCGACGCCATCGGCGGCGGACATATGTGGGCGGAGCGTTTTGATCGAAATCTTGAAGACATGTTCGCCGTGCAGGATGAAGTGACGGCCAAGATTGTCGAGGCGCTGGTCGGCAGGCTCGTGGCGGCGTCGACGCGCAACAGGCCCAAAAGCTTGGAAGCCTACGACCTTTGTGTCCGAGCCAGAATTTTGACAGAGGTATCACCGCAGGCGTCGCAGGAGGCTTACTTGCTGCTCCGGCAGGCGTTAGAATTTGATCCAGATTACGCAGAAGCGCACCGTCGACTTGCACTCAACCTTTTGTTCGGATGGGTACACTGGGGGGAGCCGATGGATCCGAACCGGCATTTGAGCATGGAGGCTGCGGAAAAAGCCGTGGCACTCGACCCAAATGATGCAGGGAATCATACTATTCTTGCTTATATGCTAGCTTACGAACGCCGGTGGGCAGAATCAGAAAAGGCTTTTGCGGTTGCACTTCAGCTTGATCCAAACAACGCAGATGCCTGGGCGTTGTTGTCGGATGTTAATTCGCTAGGCGGTCGGCCACTTGAGGGCATTGACCAGATCGACAGAGCACTGCGGTTAAATCCGCAGCCGGACTGCTGGTACTACCTGTTGCTTGGGCAAGCTCAATATGCGGCACACCAATATGAGGCCGCCGTAGAAACGCTACGTAAGGAAGAAACCTATCGAACCATGTCGCGTCGCCACCTGGCGGCAAGCTTGGCCCAACTCGGGCGGCTGGACGAGGCGCGGCGGGAGGGGAAAATGTTCATGTTAAACAGCCCGCGCTTCACAATCAGTCATTGGTCCGCGACACAGCCCTGCCGCGATGAGGCGACGCTCGCCCATTTCGTAGACGGGTATCGCAAAGCGGGGCTTCCGGAATGACTGCTCATGGCCCAAATCTGAAGTCTGTTGGAGGGCAGAGTATGTCCGCTCTGCCCTTGTATTTCAGATATCAACCTGTTCGGCAATTTCGAGCGCATCGTCAATTTCGATGCCGAGGTACCTGACGGTGCTCTCAATTTTTGTGTGCCCAAGGAGCAACTGAACTGCCCGCAAGTTGCCAGTGCGTTTATAGATCATGGTGGCCTTGGTTCGCCTCAACGAATGTGTTCCAAAGAGGCTTGGGTCTAAACCGCAACTCGCAATCCATTCGGAAACCAAGCGTGCATACTGACGGGTCGTGAGGCAGCGATTGGAACCTTTCCGGCCACCGAATAGAAATTCGCCTCGTTGCTTTCCTTCCGCTCTCATGTATTCGTCGAGTGCTTGCCTTGTCTGCTCTGTGATTTCAAAGCGAACCGGGTGTCCAGTTTTCTTCTGTCTGACGGTTGCGCGGTCAACTGCATACCCGCTTGGCGCAATGTCTTCCACTCTGATAGCCACGACATCGCAGCCGCGAAGTTTGCTGTCGATAGCGAGATTGAATAGGGCCAGATCGCGTTCACGTCTTTCGATCTGTAACTTTGTTCGGATTGACCAGACATGCTTGGAACGTAGGGGCGGCTTTGCACCAATGAGCTTTCCTTTGTTCCAAGGTTGATGCGCGGTAATCTGTGGGCTT
>CAZAMS010000070.1:0-10205 GCA_964486305.1 uncultured Aestuariivirga sp. | reverse complement strand
CTGCGATCACCCGGCTGCGAAGGTCGATGGAATAGGGCTTCGGCATGTTCGGCTCCTGATTGCGAATCAAAGCCGCCAGATTCCCTCATTGACAAGCCGTTGGGAACCCTTCCGATTCAATACGAGCGAAATCCGCTCTAATATGATTCAAAGCATTATCTCTGGCGCATAGGCCCCAGATCACTTCCGCTTGAGCGCAATCTCCTGCCCGGCGCGGGTCAGCACAATACTCCATGGCTTGAACGCGGCCTGTTGAAAAGCAAGCACCTCATCAACCGTCAGGACGTTGCGGTCATTTATGGTGCGGATGATATCACCCATGTTGATTCCCAGACGATCTGCTCCAGAGCCGATCCCTGCCTCAAGAACAACAACGCCCGAAAGCCCGCTATCCAGTCCTAAGTCTTCTGCCAACGCGGGCGACAGGCTGGCAACCCTGGCACCTCGAAGCGGGCTTGTGCTCGGGGCCCATGTCCTGTTAGCCGCAGGTACATCCGGCGGTGCGACCAGCGCTACCGAAACACCCCCGAACTTACCCTGTTGGTACACAATCAAGTTCACGTTGCTGCCTTCCGTCCTTGTCGCAATCCGGTAACGCAGGGCCTGGAACTCATTCACCGGGAAGCCATCAAGTGAAACCACAACGTCGCCAATCCCCAGGCCCGCTGCTTCAGCAGGACCACCTTTGTAAATTCCGGTGATGATCACGCCCTTACCCGGAGGCAATCCAAGCAGGCTTGCAAATTGTGGTGGAACGTTTCGGCCCGAGAGTCCGATCCACGGCCTGATGAGCGGTTTTTGACCGACCACGCTTTCAACGATTGATCTGACCATATTGCTCGGTATCGCAAAGCCCAGCCCTTGCGAACCACCGGAGGTCGAATAGATGGACGTATTGATTCCAATCAGTTTCCCGTCCATGTCAATCTGGGCACCGCCGGAGTTACCCGGATTTATGGCGGCATCTGTTTGTATGAAGAAACGAAAGTCAGAGACGCCAATGCTGGTGCGCGCCAAGGCTGAGACAATGCCACTGGTCACCGTTTGGCCAAGGCCAAAGGGATTGCCAATTGCAATCACTTGATCGCCAACCCTGAGCAGATCAGAATCGCCGAAGGCGATGAATGGCAGGTTTTGCCCGCGCCCGTTGATGCGCAAAACCGCGATGTCCGTCCGCTTGTCGGTGAGCAGTTTCTGCGCCTGAAACACCCGCCCGTCGATTAGGGCAACGGCGATATCGTCCGCATCCTCGACGACGTGGTTATTTGTAACGACCATACCTTCGGAGGCAACGATGACACCTGAACCCAGAGAGTTCTCAATCCGGTCTTTGCCATAGCCAAAAAGCAATGAGTCCCTGAACAGCCGCCAGAAATTCGATCCATCAAGCAGGCGTGCGGCAGAGCGGCTCCTGACCAGTTTCTGCGCATAGATATTCACCACGGCAGGTGCAGTTTTTTCAACAAGCGGTGCCAATGAACTGACCTGCGTTTGCGCCAAGGCATCACGCAAATTCAACGATAAGGCGAGCCCTGCGATAAACAAGAGATGCATGAATTGGCGTTTCATCGCTGGAACCCCTTGCTTTTACCTCCAGGGGAAATAGTCTGGCACAAGGATCATCGCAATGATGACCCAGAACAATCCAACCGAAAGACAGGCGGCCGTTTTGAAATGGGCAGTAATGCGCCGGTCCGCTGGAAAGTCCTTTTCATTGAACAGGCTGTAAATCTGATCCCACAACTCCGCAGAGTTATTGGCATGAATGCCCTCGCATCTTTCGATGAACGAGCGCTCCGTGTCGCCCCGGTGCCTGCGGCGCAGGTAATCCCGGTAAAAATCATATCCGAGCGTGAGTTCAAGTAAGATGATGCGTGGATAGAGACCGACGACACCGCGATCAATGGTGAGCACCACGCGGTAGGCAAACCAGATCATCAGCGAAGCGGTAAGTGCCGTGGCAATCATTAGCGGCTGGCTTGAAAGCGTGAGACTGAGATTGAGCAGGAGCCTGAAATAGGAGTGCGCGATGACGTGGCCGAAAGCATACCACAAATTATAGGAGCGGATCACCGCCATGCGCTGCTGGTGAATGACCTGATATTCGGTCTCGTGGCTGCCCGCTGCCACAACTTTTTGCTCGGTTACCGGCTTTGCCATGGTGTTCGATAGCCCCTAAATCATTGGTGGTAGTTGCGAATTCTGCACCCATTGGGCCCGTCACGCAATATCTACCCAGGCCCGTGCGGTCGACGACTGCGCAAAGGCGTGAATGATTTTTTTCGATGCAGAGGCCTCGTGCAAAGTCGATGTGGCTTGCGGGTATTTTTCTGAATGGCATGAAGAATTTGTGCCAGCTCGATGACCTTCAACTCGTTGATTCCCAGGCCATGCCCAGGCGCCGGGCATAATTTGCCATAGGCCGGATGGTCTGGCGAAGACAGGATGCGACGAAAGCCGCGGGCTGCGGAATTACATCGATCTGGTGCCCCTCTCGCCGCATTGCGACGCAGAGGTTTTCAGAGCAGCTCGCATGCGGGCCTTGATAACCAAAAAACTCGTAGCGAAATTGATCCCAGGCGGCGATCATCATGTCATGAATACCGCTGGCCCCGTCTTTGATGAATCTTAGCATCGGTCGACGAAAGCGTGAGATGAAGATGTCACCCTCTCGAGGTTTGACGTTGAAAGTTGTTACCCAAGTGTGATTGGCGGACAGCCATTCCCCGGTGTTCTGCGCATTGTAGGCAAAGAAATCCGCGGCCTGTGCTCCTCGCGGTGTGGTGATACGTATGCGTTGACCGCAGTTGACAGCAACGGCGCGCCCCTCTCTTGCTGGTACAGTGACTTGCATTTTTCTGCTCCTTCGGGGGCTGGTGACAACAAAATTCGCGATGAGAGATAGTGAGCAGAACCCAGCGGCTACTATAGTCCGGCACGTGCCCGGTGGATGCCTTCTTGAGGACGATATTGGCGTGAAATGGCGTTACTGGCAAGAAAGTACATTGTCACGAGGGCTGCCACGCACCGTGTACGTGGCCCGGAGCCGCCCACATTACTTCAGTGGAGTAGGATATGGGCCACCACTTCGAAAATCACCAAGCCTATAGTGATAGCAGAAGCCGTCGCGACAAATGTCGTGCGCTGTTTTTCGAGTGTTGTCATGGTTTTGAGTTGTTCCGGAACCTTGGCCTGGGCGCGCAGCTCTCTTGCATGCCAAACTGTGTAGAGATTGGCGCAAGCCCCCAGGGTCACCAAAATCAGCAGTGGAATGCGCAACACACTCTCGTCGAGAAAGGTGAGGATTCCAGCCAGGCCAAAAAGACTGGTGGCCCCCACCGCCACCGCCAACGGGCCAATCAGGGTCAAGACTGCGCATGGCGCTCCCAGGATACCGAATATGATAGCGCCGACACTTATTTTCTCACTGGTTTTGGAGTCCTTGGCGTCATCGCGCAAGGGCGGTCCACCTGACTGCTGCAATCGGTAGGCCCGTACCGGGTCGCGAAATCCCTTCAACGTGGCCTCCTCCAGACTCGCATCGGGATAGGCATCGTGGGCCAGGCGGTAGCATTCGTCATTGACGAGAATTTCGCCTGCACCTGCCTTGCTTTGCAGACGTGCAGACAGGTTCACCACATCACCGATGGCCGTGTAGTCCTTGGCGTGGTCAGACCCCACGCGGCCAACGCGTGCAAATCCGGTGGCTACTCCCGTTGATGCCTGGAGCGGGAGATTGAAGCGGCCGCCAAGTGTCTTGAGAGCGGCATTGACCTCGATAGCGGCAGTTATCGCCCGCCGTGCATGGTCTTCTTGGTGCACCGGAACGTTGAACAGCGCCATCACGGCGTCCCCAACATACTTGTCGATGAAGGCACCGTGCTTGACCAGGATATCGGTCGCCATCCGAAGATAGGCATCAACTACCTCGTGGGTCTTTTCAGCACCGAGATCCTGCGTGAGCGCGGTGAATGAAGACAGGTCCGCAAACAGGACGCTCACCTCCACCAGCCGGCCCTCTTCAACATGGGTGCTGCACCTCGTACAAATGTTTGGATTTCGCGTGCTGCGTCCGATCCCGAGACAGCGGTAGAAGACACTCATCGAGCCCGAGAGCATGGTGCCGCAGACGGTACATTGAGACGCCAGTCGGGCGTTTGCGTGCGAGTGAGAGTTCATCTTCAGCGAAAATGCTTTCGGCGTGATGTGTCAATGTAAGCCCATACACCCATTTCATTTCCCAGGCCAGAAAAAGGGGGTCGCCAAGTTACCCTTCAATTCGCCAGTTCTCCCGAATGACTCTTACCCGATATCCGTCGGAATACCGGTCTCGACGGTCGAAGATTTCCGCAATTTGGCATGACCAACAAGCTCTAAGGCTGACCGTTTGAGCCACCGCGCGGCAATGCGCCAGACTTTGGCGTCCTCCACCTCAAGAAGCTCTAATTTTTCCGTCACTAAAACACAGCTCTCCTGTGGTTTTCGCTTGGGTTCATGACAACCGAACCACACATGCAGATGATGGATCGGGCGGCGGCCGCAGTTCCTAGATCAGCCGCAGGAGGTCAGCGGAGAGATTTAATGCATGTGTTGCAGCGACCAGTTGAGATCACTGCCAAGAACAGACATTGAGGCATAGTCGCATCAAATAATTGGGAGAGGGGTATTTTGGATTGCCATGGGGCGAACTACTCGTCCAAAACGCCTTAACTTGACCGGCCTAACGACCCTGGGTTTCCTCCGCGACGGGCTGCGCAAGGCGGGCTTCGGTGACTGATGCCCGTCATTGTACCAGATAGGTTAGCCCTGCCACCAGCAGGACTGCATATATGGTGATGATGCGGCCTCCCTCGATTGCTTTTGGCGTCGTTTATGGCAGTTGCCAATCAGGGCGCTCGTCAAACATTCAAACACTTCACAGTTGCTTCGATTTCGTTGGTTCCGTTGAGAATTGCCGAAGTAAGCGGAACTGTAGGCATCTACAAGATTGATATATTGGCTCGTTCCATTGGGTGTGCCGATATCTTGCCGAGCCATTAAATTCATGAGGCGTGTTTGATCCTATCGATGATCGCGCGCTCCTGTTGGGCTGGTGACAGCTGTTTGAAGCCCTGCATTCCGATTTCATTCAGCATGTAAGGATCAAATGCCGACAGCGTCTTGATGTCATGGGCCAACCGCGCCCTTTGTGCTTTGGTCTCAAAATATTGGTTAATCGTGCGAGATATATTTACAAATGTCTCGCTCAATGGTTTTGTGAATTTTGCGATTGTTGAATGATGCGTTGCCATGTCTTTTACCCTTTGTTGCTGTCCAGGCATTCGGCCCACCCGTTCTGCTTTTGACAGGAGATCCTCCGTTAATTTTACAATTGCGAAGATTTAATCCTCCGCATTGGATGAATCTTATCCGGTCAGTAATTGCCCTGATGTGAACTGGATCACAGTTTGAGAATTTTCTGCTTCCTGGTGACAGTCGTTTCAAAACTCGGCTGTCAGAATGGATTTCCCGCAACATTCAGGAAGACCGTTCCCCCTCAGTCGCTTAATGGCGGATGATTGACCGTAGAATGTCAGCGAAAAGATGGCCAAATAATCGGTCTTTTGTATCTGCAAACGATGTCTGCTCAGGGTCGATGCTGACCAGCTTTACAGAGAAGCGAAAAAAATACTCAATGACCCGCAAAAGGTCACCAAGAACAACAACGATGATGCGCGCGCGATGCTGATCAACGCAATAAGCACCGATGGTGACAAGGCGTTGTATTAGGAGCGGCTAGGCTGAAGATTACTGGTGATATGGCTGCGATTGTTGGTTTGGGCTCCGAAGTAGGTAAAACCGCTGTAAAGGTCGTAGCGGAAGATGGACTTGAACACCCCATCATTCAATATCTACCCACGCCCGTGCTGTCGAAGATTGCGCGAAGGCGTGAATGATTTTTTCGATGCTGAGGCCTCTTACAAAGTCGATGTGGCTTGAGGGCACTCCATGGATGGCATGAAGAATTTCAGCGAGCTCGATGACCTTCAACTCGTTGAATCCCAGACCATGCCCCGGTGCCGGACAAAGCTTGCCATAGGCCGGATGGGCGGGTGACGACAGTATGCGGCGAAAGCCGCGGCTTGCTGCTGGCCCATCAGCCACATACAGGTTCAGCTCGTTCATGCGCTCATTGTCAAGCCACAGCATGCCCTTCGAGCCATGCACTTCGACCTTGAGACCATTCTTGCGGCCATGGGCCACGCGACTAGAACTCAGCACGCCGCGCGCGCCACTGCGAAAGCGCACGACCGCATGGGCGATATCGTCATTTTCAACATTTGCCATCTTGCTGGGTTCACTCGCAATGGGTCGCCTCTCATGCACCACGTCGGCCATGGCACAAAGGCTGCCAATCTCGCCCACCAATTCATGGGCCAATGAAACCAGATGACAGGTCAAATCACCGAGGGTGCCAAGGCCTGCATCATTGCGTGTAAGTCGCCATGACCACGGCAATGAAGAATCGGCCATGTAATCCTCATCAACGCTGCCTCGAAAATCAAACACGTCGCCAATGACTCCCTCATTGATCAGTTGCTTGGCATATTGAAGGGCGGGATTGCGCAGATAGGCGTAGCCCAGGGCGGTGACCTGCCCCTTGGCTTTCGTTGCAGCAGCCGTCATCGCCTCTGCATCAGCAAGCGTCAGCGCCATGGGTTTTTCGCACCACACATGCTTGCCGGCTTCAAGGGCTGCAACGGCCATCTCGCGGTGCATGCCATTGGGCGAAGTGATCGAAATGAGATGAATAGTGGGATCAGAAAGCAGATCGCGCCAGTCTGTGGTCGCACGGGAAAATCCGAATTCGGCTGCCTTCTGTTTGGCATGGAACGCATCCACGTCGCATAATGCTACCCTGTCGACTGCGGGAACATCTCCGAACACGGCCTTGACTGCGCCATAGGCCATGGCGTGGCACTTGCCCATGAAACCGGTGCCGATCAAGCCAACGCCAATGCTGTTCATGACTGGCGTTTCCCACCGTTGAGTTTGCTTATTTCCTGTTCAAGATCGACCAGTTCCTTGCCGCCTGCCATCAAATTAAGAAGCTGGTCACGGCTGATCTCATTCTTCAAATAGGTCCCGGCACTCTTGCCCCGCTTCAGAAGCGTAAAGCGGTCACCCACCACATAGGCATGGTGCACATTGTGTGAGATGAAAATAACTCCTATGCCGCGTGCCTTGGATTGCACAATGAGTTTCAGAACGACGGAAGCCTGATGAACTCCGAGCGCCGATGTTGGCTCATCAAGGATCAGCACCTTGGCACCAAAATGAATGGCGCGCGCGATGGCTAGGCATTGCCGCTCGCCACCTGAAAGCGTTCCCACGGGTTGTTCGGGGTCGCGCAGTTGAATGCCCATATCCGAGAGCTGCTGATAGGCTGTGCGATTGGCGTATTCGATATCAAACTGACGCAGGAATCCGGTTTTCTTCAGGGGTTCACGGCCCAGAAAGAAATTGCGCGCAACACTCATCAGCGGTACCAGCGCCAAATCCTGATAAACCGTGGCAATGCCCTTATCGAGTGTGTCCTTCGGCGAACTGAAGCGTGTATGCGTGCCACCCACAAGAATCTCTCCTTCATCGGGCAGATGAACACCGGAAAGCACCTTGATAAGAGTAGACTTGCCAGCACCATTATCGCCGAGAAGGCAATGAACCTCGCCAGGGCGGACATCAAAGGACACATCCTTGAGCGCGATGACGGAACCAAAATACTTGCTGACCGATTTGAGCTCGACGAGGGGCTGCTCCATCACCTGCTCCTCATGGCGCGACTGCGTACATAACTGTTGAACAGCACCGCAATCACCATCATGGCGCCCATGAAAAGCTTGAACCAGTCTGTGTCGATGCCGGTGTAGAATATGCCCATCTGCACCACGCCAAAAATCAGCGCACCGAACATCGCACCGATGGCCGAGCCATAGCCGCCAGTCAGCAACGTACCGCCGATGACGACGGCAATGATCGCCTCAAATTCCTTCAGGTTGCCGCGGAGCGTGTCAGCAGAGCCGGTGACCAGCACTTGAGTGGCTGCAAATAGTGCCGCGGCAAGTGCTGTCAGAATGAACAGTGTGATCTTGGTGCGGGCAACCGGAACCCCCATATTGCGCGCCGCATTGGCCTCGCCGCCGGCAGCGAATATCCAGTTGCCAAAACGTGTGCGCATTAAAATCCAGGTGAAGAGCAGCGTGAGGCCAATCCACCAGACAATCGAAACCGGAATGCCGCTGACCGCAGGCAACCCATCGGCGCGTTTTTCAATAAGGCCAAGCTCCGCAAGCCAGCGAATGGGCGTTTTCAGGACCTGGCCCGCAAACAACGGCGTGATCCAGTCCCCGGCAGAATATTCATGCAGGCCTGAAGCTTGGGTGCGCCCGGTAATGCCGCGCGTCACGCCAAGGGTGAGGCCGCGCAGCATGAACAGGCTGCCGAGTGTGACGATGAACGACGGGAGCCCCGTGTGGACGACAATAAGCCCGTTGAGATAGCCGACGAAGGCGCAACTTGCGAAGGCCAGCAGGACCGAAGCCCAAACGGGCCAGCCGTACATGATGGGCGGAATGGCGATGATGATGCCGGCAAAGCCGATCATCGAGCCCACAGAGAGATCGAATTCACCGGCAATCATGAGCAGGGCAACGGCCGCCGCAAGAATGCCAAGCTGGGCCGAAACCTCGAGAAAATTTATGATGCCCTTGGCACTGAACAGGCCGCTGTCACCCGCCGTAATCCCAAAAAACACAAAGATGAGAACCGTTCCCGCAATGGCCCCAAGCTCGGGCCGGCTCAGCAACCGGCCAAGCCACGGAACCGCGCGAACCCGCTCGTCCTTCACCTCAAGGCTCATGCCATCCTCCAAGCAATCATTGGCATGGCGGCCAGCCCTTGGCCAGCCGCCATGAAACGATTAGCGTTTGCCTTGCTTTGCCAGATCGATAACCGAGGCCGCCGTTTCTCCGGTGACAAAGCCCGGTCCCGTAGGATAATCGGCAATCGGCGCGATCTTGTATTTCTTCCACAGGTCAAACATGACAACGGGAATGTAACCCATCGCATATTGCTGCGCATCAATGCCCCACTCCATCTTACCGTCAGCAGTTGCCTGCAGGATGGTAGGCGAGAGATCGAAAGTCCCGATCTTCACTTTACCGGTAAGGCCAAGCTCATCTAGCGCAACCAGGCCCGGCTCCGCGCCGCCAATACCAACTGTGAGGACGAACTGCGTGTCCCCATTGGTTTTGAGAAACGCGATGAGACGGTTCTTCATTTCCGTCGGGTCCATCACGCCATTGAGAACCGGCACATCAACCCCAAGCCCCTTGGCAAAGCCTGCGCAGCGGTCATCAAGGCTGACGTTGCCAACCTCATGGTTGGCACAAACGGCCTTGGTAACACTGAGCTTCTTGACGCGTTCGCCGGCCATGACGCCCGCCTCATATTCGCTCTGCCCGAGATAGAGCAGGCCACCAAGTTCCTTGGTGAGCTTGCCGCCGCCCGAGTCAATCACGATAACCGGAATGCCTGCAGCAATCGCATTTTTGACGGGCTCACTGAGCGCCGCCGGATCGGCAATGGACACAACAAGGCCATCGGGCTTCGAGGCCGCGGCCGCATCAATCATCTGGGCCATCTTGGCCATATCAAAAGTTTCAGGCGCCAGGTATTCGGCTTTCACGCCGAGCGTCTTGGCCGCATCGTCCATGCCATTCTTGACGACGGACCAATAGGGGTCGCCGCTCTGGCCATGGGTTACAAAAACAACGCGGGTTTCATCGGCGGCAGCAAAGCTCACAGCCGCCGACAGCATCGTCAGCCCAGCCAAAAGGCCGAGCACGGGTTTCAAAATTTTCGCAAGCGAGAACATGTTTCCTCCTGTTGATTATCTCCGCCAGCCGTGATCGCGGCTGGCGGACCAGTTGCATTTTCAGTTTCTAGTTTACGTTTTCGCACTGGTTCCTTTCGAGAACGGGCACGCCCGCCTCCTTCAATTCACAATCGTAAAACCTGCCTCCTTCGCCAACCGCGACAGGTTCTTGAATCCCATCGTGGCAAAGGTCAGCGGGTGGGCTTTCCTAGGGTCCTGCTCAGCTTCGACAACAAGCCAGCCGGAATAATCAGCGTCCGCGAGCACACGCAGGATTGACAAATAATCA
>CAZAMS010000069.1:0-1513 GCA_964486305.1 uncultured Aestuariivirga sp. | reverse complement strand
AGAACCCCCCTTCTCGCAGTGCAAATTCAACCGCCCCTTGGGCTCATGAGGATACGCAAGAATGGCCCGGAAGAAAATTGCAATGATCGATGGCGGCATGATCGGGGGCACGCTGGCCCATCTCGCGGCCATGAAGGAACTTGGCGATGTGGTGGTCTTCGATATCGCCGAGGGAATTCCGCAGGGCAAATCCCTCGACCTGTCGCAATCGGGACCCGTCGAAGGTTTTAATGCAACGCTTTCCGGCACCAACAAGTATGAAGGCATTACCGGCGCCGATGTCTGCATCGTCACCGCAGGCGTTCCCCGCAAGCCCGGCATGAGCCGCGATGATCTCCTCGAAATAAATTTGAAGGTCATGGCCCAGGTGGGTGCTGGCGTTGCGAAATATGCCCCTGATGCCTTCGTGATCTGCATCACCAACCCGCTCGACGTGATGGTCTGGGCCCTGCAGAAATATTCGGGCCTGCCGCCCAACAAGGTTGTGGGCATGGCTGGAGTTCTCGATAGTGCCCGCTTCCGCCATTTCCTAGCGGAGGAATTCAAAGTGTCGGTTGAGGATGTCACTGCCTTCGTGCTCGGCGGCCACGGCGATACCATGGTGCCGCTGGCGAGATACTCAACCGTTGCCGGAATTCCCGTGCCCGATCTCGTCGCCATGAAATGGACCACTCAGCAGCGCATTGATGAAATCGTGCAGCGCACCCGTGACGGCGGTGCTGAAATCGTAGGCCTTCTGAAAACAGGTTCGGCTTACTACGCACCCGCCTCCGCTGGCATCGCCATGGCGGAAAGCTATCTGAAGGACAAAAAGCGCGTGCTGCCCTGTGCCGCCCATCTCACCGGCCAATATGGCGTGAGCAACACTTATGTCGGCGTGCCCGTTGTGATTGGTGCCGGTGGCGTTGAGCGCATCGTTGAAATCAGGCTCGATGGCGAAGAGAAAGCCGGTTTCAAAAAATCTATTACGGCAGTTGAAACCCTGATGGACGCCGCCAAAAAAATCGCTCCCGATCTCGCGTAAGGTTTATCACCAATGAACATTCACGAATACCAGGCCAAGGAAGTTTTGCGCTCCTTCGGCGTGCCGACCGGCAAGGGCCATGCGGCCTTCAGCGTCGATGAAGCGGTGAAAGCAGCAGAATCCATGCCCGGCCCCGTATGGGTGGTGAAAGCCCAGATCCATGCGGGCGGACGCGGCAAAGGCGGCGGCGTGAAAGTCGTGAAGTCCGTGGCCGATGTGAAAGCCGAAGCGCAACGCATGCTGGGCATGACGCTTGTGACCCATCAGACGGGACCTCAGGGCAAACTCGTCCAGCGCCTCTACATCGAAGAAGGCACCGCCATTGCCAAGGAGCTTTACCTCTCTTGCCTCGTGGACCGTGAAACCTCGACCGTAGCCTTCATCGCTTCCACCGAAGGCGGCGTGAACATCGAAGAAGTAGCCGCCAAGACGCCGGAAAAAATCGCCACCATCCATGTGGACCCCGCATCAGGCTATTCACCTTTCGTC
>CAZAMS010000068.1:0-3616 GCA_964486305.1 uncultured Aestuariivirga sp. | reverse complement strand
GGAAGATGCGCGCAAGATGGGCATTGACCGTTCAATTCTGAATAACCTGATTCAGTCTGCGGCCATCGACGCACAGGCAGCAAACCTCAAGCTCAGCATTTCAAAGGAACTGATTGCCGAAGAAGCCAAGGCAAACCCCATATTCAGGGACAGCAAGGGCAATTTTGATCCGCAGCTCTTCGCCCGCCTGTTGCAGCAAAACGGCCTGAACGAAGAAATGTTTGTGGCCAGCGAAAGCCGCAACCGCGCGCGCAATGCCATCACCGATGCCGTGGATCGTGGCTTCACACCGCCCGCCACACTCGTTGAGGCCCTGTACCGCTATCGCAACGAACAACGCGACGCAAAGTATTTTACCATCACAGCAAGCGAAACCGATGTTACGGTCCCCACCGATGAGGAATTGAAAAAACAGTATGAGGCAACGCCTGCGGCCTATACGGCGCCCGAATATCGCAGCATTGCTGTCATGAAAGTGGAGCCTTCCGACCTGGCTCCAAAGATAACAATCAGCGCCGAAGAACTCACCGCCGGATACGAAAAATACAAGCGCGATTACTTCACGCCGGAAAAACGCACCATCCTGCAAGTTTCATTTCCCACCGTGGATGAAGCAAAGAAAGCCAAGGAGCGCATTGCCGGAGGTGTTGATTTCTTGGCCATCGCCAAGGAGCGAGGCGCCACTGATGCAGACATTACCTTCGCCGATAAATCAAAGGCCGAGTTTCTGGACAAGACTATTGCCGAGGCCGCCTTCAAACTGAAGCAGGGCGAAGTAAGCGACCCCGTATCCGGAAGCCTGGTCACGGCCCTGCTCAAGGCCACGAAAATAAACCCGGAAAAGCAGTTCACACTTGACGAGGTCAAAGCCGAGCTTACCAAGCGCCTGCAGACCGAACGCGCCCTGGATGAAATCCAATCCATTTATGATGCAGTTGAGGATGCCCGCGCCGCACAAACCAAGTTTGAGGATATTGCCAAAGCCCAGGGCATACCCTTTACCCTTGTTCCCGCTGTCAGCGCTGCAGGTCTGGATCCTGCAGGGAAAGAGGTTGACGTTCCTGCAAAGCAGGAAGTCGTGAAGGCGGCTTTCGAGAGTGATGTCGGTGTCGAGAACGATGCTCTTACACCGCAGGATAGTTATTACTGGTATGAAGTGCGCGAGGTTATTCCCTCAACCCTCAAACCACTGGATGCAGTCAAGGCGCAAGTCACCACCGATGTCACGGCCCGCAAAATCCGCGAGCTGTTGACCGAGCGCGCAACTGGTCTCATCAAGAGCCTGGATGGAGGTGCCACCGTTGAGAAGCTTGCCACCGAGGCAAAGGCAGAAATCAAAACGGCCCGCGGCCTGAAACGGAATGAAGCAAGCCCGGATTTCGATGTGCCCGCCGTCACGGCCCTTTTCAGCGTTCCGGAAAATGAATTTGCCTGGAGCCTTGAAGGCGATGGCAAAACCGCGAAAATCATGCGGTCCCAGGCTGTTCTTGCAGAACCCTTTGACAGCAAATCAAGTGCTGCAAAGGAATTGGCGCAAAGCGTCAAAGAAGCGGCAGCTAAGGATATTCTGACAACTTATTTGACTGCACTCCAAGAACAGGTTGGCGTCTCAATCAACAATACACTCTGGCAACAGGTTTCAGGAAGTCCAACCGCTACCCCCTGACAACCAATTCCAGAGTAACGCCAATGCCAATATCACCCGACTACGATCACTTCGCCGCCGCCTACGAAAAGGGCGCGGCGCAAATCGTTTCAACCCGCCTTGTCGCCGATCTCGAAACTCCTGTTTCGGCCATGCTGAAACTTACCCGCAGTGCGAGATACTCTTTCCTGCTTGAATCGGTGGAGGGCGGTGCCGTGCGCGGGCGCTATTCCATCATCGGCATGAACCCCGACATGATTTGGAAGGTGGCCGATGGAAAGGCCTCCATCAATCGCAAGGCCCTGCATAATGCGGAAGGCCCCTTTGAACCAATCAAACTGGCCCCGCTGGAGTCACTTCGCGCCCTGCTTGCTGAAAGCCGCATTCCGTTGGGCCCTGATGCGCCCCCTATGGCGGCAGGCGTTTTCGGCTACATCGGGTATGACATGGTGCGTCTCATGGAGGATTTGCCTGAGCCTAACCCGGATACACTAGGTCTGCCCGATGGCATGATGATCCGACCCACGGTGATGGCAATCTTTGACAGCGTGCGCGATGAGGTCACCGTTACCTCGCCCGTTTACGCCGACAAGGCTGTGTCGCCCAAGGCCGCCTACGCCCGCGCCCAGGAACGCGTTTCTGAAGTCGTCGATGCCCTGGACCGTCCTTTGGATCATTTGGCCACGCAGGACATCGATACGCCACCGATTCTTGCGGCAGCATCAAACACAACACCTAAAGAATATGCGGAGATGATCGCCAAAGCCAAAGACTACATCACGGCTGGTGACATTTTTCAGGTCGTTCTTTCCCAGCGCTTTGAAGCAAATTTCACCTTGCCGCCCTTTGCGCTCTATCGTTCCCTGCGCCGGGTGAACCCATCACCGTTTTTGTACTATCTCGATTTCGATCAATTCGCAGTAATTGGCTCAAGTCCGGAAATCCTTGTCCGCGTGCGCGACGGCAAGGTTTCAATCAGGCCAATTGCCGGAACCCGCAGGCGGGGCGAAACCCCGTCCGAGGATCGAGCACTTGCTGCCGAATTATTGGCTGATCCCAAGGAACGTGCTGAGCACTTGATGCTTCTTGATCTCGGCCGCAATGACGTGGGCCGTGTGGCAGAGATTGGCTCGATCAGGGTGACTGATAAATTCGTGATCGAACATTATAGTCATGTCATGCATATTGTTTCGAACGTCGAAGGCACGTTATCCAAAAACCATGATGTGATCGACGCGCTCGTCGCAGGCTTCCCCGCAGGCACGGTTTCAGGCGCCCCCAAAGTGCGCGCCATGGAAATCATCGACGAACTGGAAATCCACAAACGCGGGGTCTATGGCGGTTGTGTCGGATATTTCTCCGCCGATGGTGAGATGGACACCTGCATTGTGCTGCGCACGGCAATCGTCAAGGATGGCAAAATGTATGTGCAGGCAGGAGCTGGCATCGTGGCTGACAGCGTGTCGGAAAGCGAGCATCAGGAATGTGTGAACAAGGCCAAGGCCCTGTTCCGCGCCGCCGATGAGGCCGTGCGCTTTGCCGGCCGCGCCGGGAGGGCCCAATGATCATTCTCATCGATAACTACGACAGCTTCACCTACAACCTGTTCCATTATCTGGGCGACCTGGGCGTTGAAACCGTGGTTCACCGCAATGACAAAATCAGCGTGGGACAGGTCATCTCGGCAAAGCCCCAGGCGATAGTTTTGTCGCCCGGACCAAAGACGCCCAATGAAGCAGGTATCTGTTTGGAACTCATTGAAAAAGCTTCAGCCACTATTCCCATCTTCGGCGTGTGTCTCGGCCTGCAGGCCATAGGCCAGGCCTTTGGCGGCCAAGTCGTTCGCGCCCCCAAACTTATGCACGGCAAAGTTTCCAAAGTTCATCATGGCGGCAAGGGTGTGTTCAAGGACGTGCCCGATGATTTTGAAGCCACGCGTTACCATTCCCTCGTTGTGGAAAAAAAGAATCT
>CAZAMS010000067.1:0-6226 GCA_964486305.1 uncultured Aestuariivirga sp. | reverse complement strand
TGTGCACCGGTGCCATGTCTGGTGGCTCCGGCGAACAGGCGCTCATCACTTCGGGCTGCGCTCAGATGGGACATTTCTACAATCTCACGGTAGGGTCTGCGGCTGGCATGTGCGATTCGAAATTGCCGGACATGCAGGCGGGCTATGAAAAGGGCGTGACCGCCGGAATTTCCGCCATGACCGGCGTGAACCTGATGTATGAAAGTGCGGGCATGCATGCCTCGCTGCTTGGCTTCTGCCTGGAAAGTCTGCTCATCGACAATGACATGCTGGGCGCCATCAACCGCAATGTGCGCGGCATTGAAGTGAATGAGGATACGCTCTCGGTTGAGGTTATCCGGGAGGTTTGCCTCAACGGCCCTGGCCACTATCTCGGCAGTGACCAGACGCTCACCCTGATGCAAAAGGAATATATCTATCCCAAGATTGCCAATCGCATGAGCCCCAAGGAATGGATTGAGGCGGGCAGACCTGATCTGGTGGAGCGCGCGGCTGCCCGCAAGCGCGAAATCCTGTCGACCCATTATCCCGACTATCTGCCACGCCAGATTGATGATGCGATCCGGGCGCGCCATGATATAAAATTGCCACGCGAGGTTATGGAGATAGGTGACCCGCGCTGGATAAAGTAGGCGCTTATGGAACATCCGGTACTCACCAGCATCAGGCGGGCCAGTTTCACGCCCTTCGGATGGTTTGAACCTGCGGCCACTGATGCGGTTCCCGCCGATGCGAAGTTTGTCATTCTCATAGGCAACGCGGGGCCTGACATGTTTTCCCGCTTCGCGCGGGAACGCGATATTGCTTCTGACAGGATTGATGATTGGACATGTGATGTTGTCGGAACGCTTGCCGATGATCTTTCAGCCCGAGCCGTGTTTCCATTCGACAAGCCCCATTACCCGTTTCTGACTTGGGCAAGGCGTGCGGGTGCGGGCCATGTGTCTCCCCTTGGCCTCAACATTCATCCGACTTACGGATTGTGGCACGCCTTTCGCGCCGCCCTGCTCTTTCCCGTGGCATTTGATTTGCCCATGCAGTCGGCAGGTGCGCATCCTTGCGAGACCTGCGCTGACAAGCCGTGCCTCACGGCCTGTCCGGTGAATGCTTTCAACGGCACAACGTATGATGTTGCGGCCTGTGCAAGCCATGTTGGCTCGCCAGCGGGGCATGACTGCATGGATAACGGCTGCCTGGCGCGGCGCGCCTGTCCTGTCGGACGGGGCTTCACTTCCCATCCTTATCAGGCGCAATTCTTCATGCGCGCTTTTGTCGAGGCACGTCGCAAAATGGCTGGAAATGCTGCTTAGGCCGACTATTCTCTTGGCATGTACAAAAACATTCAGAAGAAATTAGACAAGGGCCAAACCATCATTCTTGATGGCGGGACCGGCACGGATATTCAGCGGCGGGGGCGCCCATGAGTGGGGAGACCTGGTGCGCCGAGGTCAATCTCATCCATCCGGATATCGTTCGGGCCGTGCATGATGACTACATTCGCGTGGGCGCGGACATCATTACGGCAAACACCTTTGCCTCCAGCGCCCTCTCCTTCAATCACTATGGCCGCGATGATGACCTGCTGAAAATTGATTCAGCCGCAGTGGCCATTGCCCAGCAGGCTGCGGCGGGAAAACCCGTGGCAGTTGCGGGCTCCGTTTCCACCATGCGGCCCGTAGCACCGGGAACGGACCGCACGCTTAAAGAGCGGGAGTGGCCGGAAGCGGAGGCCCGTGAATTGTTCCGCCGCAAGGTTGAAAACCTAGCGCGGGCCGGTGTTGATCTCCTGATGATGGAGATGATGCGCGATACGGATTACTCGGTTTATGCCACGGAAGCCGCAATTGCCACGGGCCTTCCGGTTTGGGTTGGCATCTCGGTTGAGCGTGGCGAGGGTGGCAAACTCGTTGGTTTTGGCCGCGAAGACCAATTGTTTGATGACGTGGCCAAGAGGCTTGCCGTAACGCAGCCTGCTGTCATGAGCATCATGCATACATCACCCAATGGCACGGACGAGGCCTTGCAGATTTTGCGAAAATACTGGGATGGCCCCATGGGCACCTATCCGGAGAGCGGTTATTTCAAAATGCCTGATTGGCAGTTTGTTGACATCATCTCGCCAAAGGAGCTGGTTTTGAAATCCCGCAGCTGGAAAGCCCAGGGGGTCACGATTTTCGGCGGATGTTGCGGGGTTGGACCCGATCACATTGCGGCTCTTTCCCAGGAGTTCAAACCATGAAAACTGGATCATGCCTTTGTGGCGGCGTAACTTTTGAAATGCGCGGGCCTTTGAAACCCATTACGGCATGCCATTGCACGCAGTGCCGCAAGCAGACGGGCAACTATTGGGCGTCAACGACAAGCGATGACGTTGACCTGCATTTCACGCGCAAGGACACATTGGCCTGGTACCGGGCTTCTGACATCGCAAAGCGCGGATTCTGTAAAGTTTGCGGCTCCACCCTGTTCTGGAAAGCGGATGGCCGTGACACCACCTCAATTTGTGCCGGGGCAATTGATGGCGCCACGGGCCTGAAACTTGAGGGACATATCTTCTGCGACAATGCCGGCGATTACTATGAGATTGCCGGAGGCGATTATAAGAAGGCACAGTGGAGTTGAATTTTGAAACCGTGTAATTCGCGCCGATGGTCAACATCGTGGCTCAACTTTTGCTTGCATTTCCACGTTGGAAAGCCCTACAGCTTTGAAGTTTCGGCGCGATTACAAAAAAGGACGGGATCCAAATGTTTCACGACAACCATAGTGCTTTGCCACTAAAGATCATTTTTTCAGGCCTGATTGCATTAGGCCTCGTGGTTGGAAACACAGGGTTTGCTACAGTTGCCACTGCGAAATCTGCCAAGAAAACGATGACAGGGGCGCAGAAGGCTGAATTACGCAAAAAGGGCCGGGAGTGGTGCAAGAAGAATTTCATTCAGGGCGGCGCATATATTGTGCGGGTCGAAATCATGAACGATGGAAGAGTGCGCTGCTGGTACAAGAGCTAGACCGCTGACTGATCAAACTGCAACTTTTTTTATGATCTACCGGCCAAACCGGATTCAAGTTCGCCGTAACCGGTGAAGCGGTACTCAAAGGCCAGCCCGAGTTGTGCGGCGGAGCAAAGCATGATCATTTCTTGGCTGAAGTTTTCGAAAGGCGCTTGGCCGCTTCCAGCAGCGCTGCCGCGGCACTGCGTTTTTCCTCTGGGGACATGAGGGAGACATCGACGTCGAGCTGAAAATGCGGCAGCTTGGTTCGGATGGCCAGATTACCTTCGCCCAAGTTTTCATAGAAATCGATAACGCGGTAGGTGGCCACCGGGTGGGCTATGCCCTTGACCGTGATTTGGCTCTGCTCTTCGCAATAGATTTGGTCTTTGACATGGGCCTGGGTCTCGTAGGAGATGAGGATCTCGCCGACGGTGCAAGCGGTTTCGAGCCGGGCGGCCAGGTTCACTCCGCCACCGATAATCGTATAGTCCATCCGGTCTTCGCTGCCGAAGTTTCCCACCGTGCACACGCCGGTGTTGATGCCGATCCGGCAGCGCAAGGGATTCTCCAGGCCCGCTGCCTTCCAAACGCCCTCCAATTCTTTCATCCTCTTGCGCATGGAGATCGCCATCTTGACGCACGCGACGGCGTCCTCCTTGACGCCGCGTGTCTCCGGGTCACCGAAAAAAATCACAATTGCATCGCCCACAAATTTGTCGACCGTCGCGCCGTGGGCGAGGGCGATCTGTGACATTTCCGTGAGATACTGGTTGAGCAGGCGTGTCAGGTCTTCGGACTCGAGCCTCTCGGTCGTTTCCGTGAAGCCGGCAAGGTCCGAGAAAAACACGGTTAGTCTCTTGCGCTGGCTGACAAGTTTGACTTCCTGCTTGCCAGAAAAGATCGAATTGTAGATCTGTGGGGAAAGGTATTTTGCTAATTGATTGGAAAGCTGCTCAAGAGCGTTGGATTTCTTGGTGAGCTCCTCTTCCCGTTGTTTCAGATCTGTGATGTCGGAATAAATGGCGACGGTTCCACCGTCTCCGGTCTTGCGCTCGGTGATCAGAATCCATCGACCATCGCGGCGCCGCTGAAGCCGCGGCTCGCCCGGGTCGCGATGAACGGCCAGGCGCTCCGCCACCCACTCGTCAATTCGGCCCTCCGCATCGACGACGAGGCCGTTCCCGGCGGCCCGTCGAATGATCGTCTCGAACGCCATTCCGGGCTCAAGGGTGAAATCCGCGCCCGGGTAAAGCAATTCCTGATACCTGGTGTTGCAAATCACCAAGCGGTCCTCGGCGTCGTAAAAGGCGAAGCCCTCGGATGAATTCTCGATGGCGTCAACGAGTCTTCGGCGGGCGCTTTCAATCTCGTGCAAATTGCTCTTTTCGACTTCGATGGCGGTATCGCGGAAGACGATGAGCGCCTCCGCCATGCGGCCGATCTCGTCGCCACCGCCCGGCGCGGGCAAGGGCGCTCTCAGGTTTCCAGCGGCAATGGCCAGCATGCTATCGCTCAGAGCTGTCAGGCGGGCGATCAGGTTGCGTCCGACGTAGAGCCATACAATGAGAACGGAACTCACGAGGCTCAAGATCACCACCGCCAGCAAGACGTTCCTGTTCAGAACCTGCACGGCGGAAGCCTGCGATCGTGCGCTGACGATGTCGTTGTTTGCCTCCACCACCAGGCGGCTCACCTCCGTGGTCAAGTCGCCGGACAACTGGACGTTAGCGGCCAGGAGGTCCTCGGCCTGCGCGATAATCGCCAACTCGTCCCTTCTGACCTGGGCGAGGCTGCTTGGACCAACCGCCATAGCTTCGAACAGATCGATTTGCTTCACCAGCCGCTTCTTGATGTTGCCGGGAAGGCCTTGCGAAATGTCGGACAAATTGGCGAGCGATTTTCTCAGCGGAAACAGCAAAACATCGATTTCGGAAGGCGTTTCGACATCCGCGATCTTCAGCAAGGCATTGTGGACGGCATCTATCAGAGCTCCTGCATTCTGTTGGGGAAGCAGGCTGACTATCGATCTTGCGGCAGCCGATCTCTCCGCCGACAACTGGCTCGCCTCTGCTGTCTCCCCGCTGCTGTTCCATTCCGCAATCTGGGCCTCGAGGATGCGCTCGCCGGGCGCGATCATGCGTTGAGCGACGATGCTCGCCTGGCCAAGCTGGCGGATAAGAATTTCCTTTTGCGCGACAACGGAAAGCCGCTTTCTGACGAGATCCTCCAAGCCCGCGAGGTTGGCGTTCAACTGCTCAACCAGTGGCTGGACGCTTGCCCCGGTCCGCGCTTCGTCCGCGGCTGCAAAGCTTCCGATGTGCGCCAAGAGTTTCTTGAGCTGTTCGTTCTGCGCGGCAATTTCGGCCGTCGCTTGGACTCGCGCCTCTTCGGTCGTCACCACGAGCAAAGCGGGTGCGGCGCGCACGACACGCTCTACCTGTCTTGATAATTCCAACCAGGACAGAGCCTGAGGCACCCGTTCCTCGGTAATCCGATTGAGAGAGCGGCTAACCTGCGACAAGGAGAAGAACCCGGATGCCGCGCCGACCAGCGAGAACATGCAAATTGCGAGAAACGCGAGCAGCAATCGCTCTCGGACGCCGAACTTGGGGGTATTGCGCCGCTCTTGCATCTCAGCTCGATATCCTGCGCGGTAGCCTGCGGTTGACTAAGATCGCCGGGACTAAAACGCCGCTTTTCATTTATTTGACTGGCACGTAGTTATTCTTTCCCGTCACGTACCAGATGAAGGCGCTGGTGCCGGTAACGTCGCCTTTTTCGTCAAATCCAATATTGCCAAGGACTGTATCAAACTTTCCCATATGCAAGGCGTTGATGACCCCGGCTGATTCCAGCGACCCCGCTAATTGAACAGCCTGCGCCCAGGCTTGCACCGCTCCGTAGCTATACAAAGTATAACCGGCCGGTTCGTAGCCATCTTCATCGCGGAACGCAGCAACGATGCTCGCAGCTTCCGGCCTCAGGCGAATTTCTGGGCCAAAGGTAAAGTAAGCTCCTTCGCCCGCCTCGCCCGCGGTGAGCATAAAATCCTCGCCTGCCAATGAGTCTCCGGCAACTAATTTTAGAGTGGGCAACTTCGCCTTGGCTTGACGGATGATGAGCGCAATGTCGCTGGCATAGCCGCCGACATACAGCACGTCGACCTTCGCTGCGGCGAGTTTTTCCACCAGCGATAGATAATCCTTCTGTTCAGGCACGTAGCCCTCAAA
>CAZAMS010000066.1:0-8029 GCA_964486305.1 uncultured Aestuariivirga sp. | reverse complement strand
TCAAACGCAACACCTTTTCCACCAGGCCGCTCGCCAGACTCGATCAGCCTCCCGGAACCTCCACCGCAAAGAAAGCGGCAAGTCACGGTGCTATCCAATTCGAGTTCTCTTATGCCTGAAATTCCCCGGACAGCCCTGCGTTTCACGGGAGAAGACATCTACGGTAAATTCAATCTTAGTTCCAGCGAACGCTTGAGCTTGTCTTTGCTCAGGCTTGCCGCTTCAAATATCTCGCGCGGTTTGAAGAATTCCCTGGAGCCGAAGCTCTCAACTTCCGGTTTGATATAGATATCGGGCGGTGCCGCGGCGCGGCGCAGCTCAGCCAGTTGATTGAACATGATGAGCATGGAGCCGACCGCCAGCTCCATGTTTGAGGGATGTTTGCGTGCCAATGCCTTGGGCTTTCCCGTGACATCTATGGCAACCACGATATCCATGCCCTCGCGCACGTGATTGAAGGGCACAGGATTAGTGACTCCTCCATCCACATGAATGTGGCCTTCAATACTTGGGCCTACAATAAGGCCCGGAATGGCGATGGACGCGGCGATGGCCTGTACCATGTTGCCCTGCGAAATTACCCGCTCCTCCATGCGCTCAAAATCCGTGGCGATGATGCGCAAGGGAATTGCTGTGTCTTCAATGTTTTGCGGCAGGGAATCGGGCAGCGCCAGATCCACCAGTTTTTCGCCGTGAAGATGCAGCGACAGCAAGCCTTGCAGGGAAAAAATGTCGCCGATTTTTGATCCGCGCGTGCCAAACACATAACGCGCCGCACCCATGCGGTTGCCAAGGATTTTTTCCGCCTGGACGCGCATGTCTTTTGCACTCATGCCACAGGCATAGGCAGCACCCACCAGGGCCCCCATGCTGCATCCGGCAATGATGGCAGGCTTCAACCCCAATTCATCAAAGACTTCCAGCATGGGAATATGGGCGAGGCCCCGTGCCCCGCCGCCTCCCAAGGCCAAACCAATTTTGGGTTCACTCATGGTTTCATCAGCCTAAGGCACGCCAGCCAATGTCTTTTCGGCAAAAGCCGCCCGGCCAGTCAATTTTATCAATTGCCGCATAGGCTCTTATTTGTGCATCCCTGACGGTTTTGCCAAGGGCGCTGACATTCAGTACCCGGCCACCGGTGGCCAACAGTTTTCCGTCCTTCGAGGCGGTCCCCGCGTGGAAGACCTCAACATCTTCGCCGAAGTTTTGAGCGAGGCCCTTGATTTCCGTGCCCCTCACGTAGTCGCCGGGATAGCCCTTGGCGGCCATCACAACTGTGAGGGCAAATTCATTGCGCCAGCGCACCGAAACCCTATCGAGCGTTCCATCAACTGTGGCCAACAGCAATGTCAGCAGATCATCGCGCAGGCGCAGCATGAGAACCTGCGTTTCGGGATCGCCGAAGCGGGCATTGTATTCGATGAGCTTGGGACCATCTTTGGTGAGAATGAGTCCGGCATAAAGCACGCCCACATAGGGGTGGCCCATATCACGAAGGGCCGCGACTGTGGGCTTCACAATTTTTTCCAGGGCCTCAGCGCACAGCGCATCCGTCATGCGCGGCGCTGGGGAATAGGCCCCCATGCCGCCCGTATTCGGCCCCGTATCGCCATCACCCACGCGCTTATGATCCTGCGCCGTGGCCAGTGGCAAGGTGTGCATGCCATCGGATAAAACAAAGAAGCTCGCTTCCTCACCTTCCAGAAATTCTTCGATGACGCACTCGGCCTCGCCGAAACGGCCTGAGAAAATATCAAGCAACGCAGCCTCAGCGTCGGCCATAGTCATGGCAACGGTGACACCTTTGCCAGCAGCCAAACCATCGGCCTTGATCACAATGGGAGCACCTTGCTTTGCAAGATAAGCCCGGGCTTTTTCCAAATCCGTGAACCGCCGGTAGGCAGCGGTCGGGATATTGTAATTCGCGCAGATGTCCTTGGTGAAACCCTTTGAACCCTCAAGCTGGGCTGCAAATTTTGACGGGCCAAAGGCCTTGATGCCTGTTGCGTTGAGATCGTCGACCAGCCCCGCAACTAGCGGCGCTTCGGGCCCGACAACGACAAAATTGATGGCGCGTGTCCTGCAAAATTCAATGACTGCTGCATGGTTTATAATGTCAACGGCAGCGAGTTCCGCCACTTGCGCAATGCCGGGATTGCCCGGCGCGCAATAGAGTTTCGTGAGCAGCGGGCTGGCCGAAAGGGCCCAGGCCAGCGCATGTTCGCGGCCCCCGGAACCTATCAAAAGTACATTCATCAGAACTCTTCCTTGCCTTTCCCCGCCTTCTCGCATTTGATAGGCGGGAATCAAAGCGAAACTGGCGAGATGTCAACCGATTGGCCCTATGACCCCGAAACCGGCGAAATTGTAGATCAGCCGAAGCACAATATTGCCGAATATTCGGTCACCGAGATTTCCCATGCCCTGAAGAAAACCCTTGAAGAAACCTTCGGGCATGTGCGGGTGCGGGGCGAAATATCAGGCTACCGTGGCCCCCATTCGTCCGGCCACTGCTATTTCTCGATCAAGGACGAAGGGGCCAAACTCGACGCCGTGATCTGGCGCGGCAATTTCTCAAAGCTGCGCGCCAAACTGCAGGAAGGGCAGGAAGTCGTCGCCACCGGCAAGATCACCTCATACCCTGGCAAATCCAATTACCAGATTGTCATTGAAAATATTGAACCCGCCGGCGTTGGTGCACTTATGGCTCTGCTGGACGAGCGCAAACGCAAACTGGCCGCCGAAGGCCTGTTTGATGCGGACCGCAAGAAGGCGCTTCCTTACCTGCCGAAATTGATCGGCGTGGTAACCTCGCCAACCGGAGCGGTGATCCGCGATATTCTGCATCGTTTGAGCGACCGTTTCCCGCGCCATGTCCTCGTTTGGCCCGTGCGCGTACAGGGCGAAACTTCAGCGGCGGAAGTGGCCGCCGCCATCCGTGGCTTCAACGCCATGGCAAATTCGCCCGACCTGCTCATCGTTGCGCGCGGTGGCGGCTCGCTTGAAGACCTCTGGGGTTTCAACGAGGAAATTGTCGTGCGCGCCGTTGCCGAAAGCAAAATCCCCGTGATTTCCGCCGTGGGCCACGAAACCGATACAACCCTGATTGATCTCGTTTCCGACCACCGGGCGCCAACACCCACCGCTGCGGCCGAAAGGGCCGTTCCGGTGCGCGCCGATCTTCTGGCTGAATTGGCGTCCCTCAATGCCCGGCAATCCCGCAGTGTTGCCCGATACTTCGATGAGCGCCGCACCCGGCTGCGTTCGGCCGCCCGGGCGTTGCCCAAGCCCGATGAATTTCTGGCCCTTGTGCGCCAGCGTTTTGATACGGTAGTGGCAAGATTGCCCCAGGCGCTCCGCGCCAATGTCCAGCACCACCGGGTTGATCTGGCAAAAGTTTCAGGCGGGCTTTCACTGCGGCCCATCGTGCAGAAGCAGGAAGATTTGAAACGCCGTTTGTTTGATGCAACCCTTCGCAAAAATCGCGCCATTTCCCGCGTCCTTCAAACTTTCAAGGACCGACTTTCTTCGGAAGCCAAACTCTTTGCCGCCTTGAATTATACCTCGGTGTTGGCCCGTGGTTTTGCGATTGTTCTTGATTCAAACGGCCAGCCCATCAAACTTGCGGCAGCTGTCAGTCCTGGCCAGGCCTTGAAAATTCAGTTTGCCGATGACAAATTGGATGTGACCGCCCGCAAGAAAACGACTCAGGGCGAACTTTTGTAAGACAGGATGCGAGATGAACTATTTGGACCCGAATTTGCCCAAGCAGCGCGAGGCAAAGCTGAAATACCTGAGTTCTGATTTTCAGGTTCTGCGTGAAGGTGATTTCGTGCGCTGCAGCGTGTCAGGCGATCCCATAAAGCTGGAAAACCTCAGATACTGGGATGTGGAACGGCAAATGGCCTTTGGTTCTGCCGAAATCTCATTCGGGGAGTTCCTGGCAAGGTTCTAAAGGTACCAGTCAAGCGACTCTTTTATATTATCTTGGAAAATCGCTAACATATTGGCAAACAACAACAAACTTTGAACGAGCGAGGCCATTTCAGCCCGCAGGGCGCGCTTTCCCCGCATGCGGCGAACCATGAAAAGCATGAAAATCACGGTATTTAAGGCCATGAGTTGAGCTATCAAGGGGGGAGTGCCTTTCATGAAGAAGGCGTAAAGCTCGTCCCATCGTGCGTCCGTGATAAATTCCAACATAGTGTTTACCGGCCCCAAATCCCCAACGTGAATAATAAGTTTGGGAAGTTAACTTTCGGTTGCCCCCTGCGGTATTACTGGAATACCGCCGAAACAGGGTGTATAAGCCCCTTCCTTTGTATCTGGAGTTAGGAAAATGTTAACCAATTGGACACCTGACAGCTGGCGGAAATTCCCCGTTGTGCAGGTGCCGGATTATGCCGATGCCCAAAAACTTGCGGTCGTGGAAAAGCGCCTGGCGGGCTTCCCGCCCCTGGTTTTTGCAGGTGAGGCACGCAAGCTGAAGCGCAAGTTGGCGCGCGTGGCTGAGGGCAGGGCTTTCCTGCTCCAGGGCGGCGATTGTGCCGAAAGCTTTGCCGAGCATTCCGCCGATAACATCCGTGATTTTTTCCGGGTGTTTCTTCAGATGTCCGTGGTCATGACCTTTGCCGGCGGCCAACCCGTGGTGAAGGTAGGCCGTATTGCCGGGCAATTTGCCAAACCACGCTCGCAGCCTACCGAGAAAATCAATGGCGTTGAATACCCGATCTATCGCGGCGACATTATCAACGATTCAGAAGTGACAGTGGAGGGCCGCAAGCCCGACCCCGAACGCCAGATCATGGCCTATCGCCAGTCGGCGGCAACCCTCAATTTGCTGCGCGCTTTTGCGCAAGGCGGCTATGCCAACCTCGAACACGTCCATAGATGGACCCTTGGCTACCTGAAGGATTCCCCCGCCTTCGAGCGTTATCAGGAATTGTCGGACCGCATCACCGAGGCCTTGGGCTTCATGCGGGCCTGCGGCATCAATGCCGATACCGCGCCGCAACTGCGCCAGACCGATTTCTTCACCAGCCATGAATCCTTGTTGTTGGGCTTCGAGCAGGCGATGACCCGGGTGGATTCCACCAGCGGCGATTGGTATGCAACCTCCGGCCATATGCTGTGGATTGGCGACCGCACCCGCCAGCCCGACCATGCCCATGTTGAGTTCTGCCGGGGCATCAAGAATCCGATTGGCCTCAAGTGTGGTCCGTCGTTGAAGTCCGATGAACTCATTCAACTCATCGATATCCTGAATCCGGACAACGAACCGGGGCGCTTGACCCTCATTGCGCGCTTTGGCGCCGACAAGGTTGAAAAACATCTGCCTGAACTCATCCGTGCGGTGAAGCGCGAGGGCCGCGTTGTTGTGTGGTCCTGTGATCCCATGCATGGCAACACCATAAAGGCAACATCCGGCTACAAGACGAGGCCTTTCGAGGCCATCATGACCGAAGTGCGCCGCTTCATGGCAATCCATCAGGCGGAAGGCACCCACGCCGGTGGCGTGCACGTGGAAATGACCGGTAAGGACGTCACCGAATGCACAGGCGGCTTGCGTGCCCTTCGCGATGAAGACCTCAACGACCGTTACCATACCTTCTGCGACCCCCGCCTCAATGCGGCGCAGGCTTTGGAACTCTCATTCCTCGTGGCCGAGGAGCTGAAGAAGGAAATGGCGTCGCGTCCCCGCGTGGATGACGACGAGTCCATGGAAGCTGCAGAATAAAATCGTTCGACCGACCTTGATTTACCGGTGGCGATGCCTAATTTTGTAATAAGTGAAGTTACAAAACAGGAAGGGCCTGCGATGATCGATCTTTATTATTGGGGCACTCCAAACGGCCGCAAAATCACGATTTTCCTCGAGGAAACAGGCCTTCCTTACAACCTGTACCATATTGACATCGGCAAGGGTGATCAGTTCAAGCCGGAATTCTTGAAAATTTCCCCCAACAACCGCATCCCGGCGATTGTGGACCATGCGCCCAAGGGTGGTGGTGCCCCAATCTCGCTGTTTGAATCCGGCGCCATTCTGCTTTACCTCGCGGAAAAAATTGGCCGTTTTATTCCAGCAGATATTCGTGGCCGCGCCGAGGTTCTGCAATGGCTGTTCTGGCAGATGGCCAATCTTGGCCCCATGGCCGGACAAAATGGCCATTTCAATAATTACGCGCTGGATAAACTGCCCTATGCCATAGAGCGCTATACCAAGGAAACCAACAGGCTTTACGGCGTAATGAACAAGCGCCTAACAGACCGTGAATTCATTGCGGGTGATTACTCCATTGCCGACATGGCCTGCTATCCATGGATTGTTCCTCATAAGCGCCACAAGCAGGATATTGAAGCCTTCCCGAATCTGAAGCGCTGGTTTGATGATATCGCCGAACGCCCCGCCGTGCTGAAAGCCTATGAGGGCGCGGCTCCATCCTATTCAAAACCGATGACTGAAGCGGAGCGGAAAATTCTCTTCGGGCAAACGGCGTAGGGGAATGTTTCAAATTTCACATTTTTCATCATGACCGCGCTTGACGCGGTCATCTTCTTTGCATCCAATAAGTCATGGCGTCTGGAATTTGTTACATCATGACAAACCGCCCGCGAGGTGTCCTTTACACCGGCGTGACCACGGACATTGGCCGACGGGCTTATGAACATCGCGCAGGCATCGTGAAAGGCTTTACAAGCCGATATGGCCTGCGGCGGCTTGTCTACTATGAGGAGTTTCCACTTTTCATGGACGCGGTCCAACGTGAGAAAAACATCAAGCATTGGCCACGGCAATGGAAGATCGAACTGATCGAGAAAATGAACCCGGACTGGGACGATTTGTTTCACAGTCTGGCCTGAGCAAGAAGATGACCGCGTCAAGCGCGGTCGGGATGAGAATTAGACGAACTGATTACAATGTCCGCTAAGGCGCAACTTGGAACGGCTGGGAGTCTTGCGGACTGGTTTTACGGAACTCACCCAGAATATGTGAGAACAGCGCCACCAGAACAACCGCGCCGCCGATGAGCGTTGGAACGCTTGGCACTTCATTGATGAAAACCAGAACCCAGAAAGGCGTGAGCGGAACTTCAAGAGCGGCAATCAGCGTTGCTTCAGCCGCGGGTACGCGGCGCGAGCCATAGGCATAGAAAATCAGTCCCGCCGCATTTTGCACCACGCCGAACAGGGCAATGAGCCCAAGTTCATAAGTCGAAACCGAAAGCGATGTCGCAAACCAGAAGCAGAAGAATGAACACAGATAGGCGGAAGCGCCCATGGCGGGAAGCATGGCCACTTCGCGGTGTTTGCGCATCACCACCGTGAAGCTTGCCATCGACAGCGACATGATTGCCGCCAGAAATTTGCCATACATGCTGCCGCCCCAGGGCGAGCCCGCCAGCATGATGGAAACGCCTGCGAGCGCCACCGCGCTGGCAATGAGCGTGGACCTCGACGGCTTCTCGCCGATGAACAGGTACGCAAGTCCTGCGGTGACAAAGGGCACCGTGGCGTAAATCACCATGGCATCCGCCACGCTGGTGTAACGGAGCGAGCCGATGCCGGTAATCATGCCAAGCGCCGAAAGGCAGGTCACCGCAAGGGCAGGCCAGCGCAGGCCCGCGATAATCTCCAAAGCTTTGCTGCCTTCCGTGGCGAAGAAGAAAAGCAGGACCGCGCTCCCGGAAAACAGCCCGCGCCAGAACAGCATGGTCATCAGGTCGCTGGGGATTGCCCGGGTAAATATGCCAGCCGACGACCACGCCAAAGCGGCACAGGCCACCAGCGCCAACCCCAGCCGATGTTGCTTTTGTTCAAGTAAAGTCATGGGCCGTTGTCATAGAATTGCGGTGGCCCAGCCGGAAGGGTCGTAAACCTCATGGCAACCCTGCTTGCAGCGATGGGCTTGACGAATTTGGGTGTTTCGACCATGGTGCGCGCCATGAACACCGCCCCCCACCATGCCGTTAACGTTTGCGGCATAATTATTATTTGCTAGTTGAAAAACTGCTGGCAGGGCGCCGCTTAA
>CAZAMS010000065.1:0-8504 GCA_964486305.1 uncultured Aestuariivirga sp. | reverse complement strand
TTGAATAGGGCCAGATCGCGTTCACGTCTTTCGATCTGTAACTTTGTTCGGATTGACCAGACATGCTTGGAACGTAGGGGCGGCTTTGCACCAATGAGCTTTCCTTTGTTCCAAGGTTGATGCGCGGTAATCTGTGGGCTTTGGTTGTTGAACTCTTCCATATTGGTGCTCCTCAAATGCTGGCTGGATTGCCAGCAAGAAAAGAGCTTGTGATGAAACACAGGGTTTTGGTGTCGGCTATAGATGAGGAGCGGTCTCACGGTGCCATTTACACCCATCCGGGAGAGCACAATTGACCCAAACCCGAAATCCGCCCGCCCCACCGGCACCCATGGGACTTTGTGCCCTCGTTGAGAACACGGTATAAGATATTGGTGGACTGATTACCGCTTGAGAGATTCCAGATGCCGGTCATCTACGACTTTCATGATCGAGTTGCGATTGTTACCGGCGGCGCAAGGGGCATCGGACGGTCGATCGCTGAGAGGCTGCGAGACGCCGGCGCGATGGTATTTGTGTGGGACCTTCATGAACCCGGCTTTAGCGGCGCTTCGTTCGTCGAGGTGGATGTTTCGGACGCTTCATCAATCGAGCGGGGTTTTTATCACGTCACAGCAACATGTGAGAAGGTTGACATTCTGGTCAACAATGCAGGCTTCGTTGGCACCGCCACGCCCGTCCTTGAGTTCGATCCACGTGAGTGGCGGCGTAGCGTCGAAGTCAATTTAGTGAGCTTCTATGAAGTCTGCCGACGCGTCGTCCCTCTAATGAAATGGTCGGACTGTGGTCGCGTCGTCAACATGGCTTCGATCGCCGGCAAAGAAGGGTCACCGCTCAGGTCCGCATACTCTGCCGCGAAGGCTGGCGTAATCGCGTTCACCAAATCGCTCGGCAAAGAGCTTGCCGACACAAATATCCGGGTAAACGCCATCGCCCCAGGGGCGATCGATACCGAGATACTCCTGCAATTGTCACCTGAAGATGTAAGGGCATTGATCGAAAAGTGCCCAATGAGACGGCTTGGCACCGTCGAAGAGGTCGCAGCCCTTGCTCTCTGGCTGTGCTCGGAAGACTGCTCATTCAGCACGGGCGCCACGTTTGATGTGTCGGGGGGACGAGCGGTCCACTGACTCAAAAGACGGCTTGGGCCCCGTTGGTCCGCTCCTGGCCGAGGCTGTGTGAAAACGTTAGAGAACGGATCAAATTATGACTAAAGCCAAGCCGCCAAAATATCAGCTTCAATGAAATCAATGCTTTAGCGAATTGCAATTTTCTAAAATCAGGTAAATTTTCTGCAAACTTCGATTTGAATAACGTTTTCACACAGCCTCGACCCGAACCGGACATTGCGTCTCCTGCGCATGGCCGACATCGATCACTGGGGCCGATCTTGCCAAAGGCCACCTTTAGCGCCAATCTTGGCCTCAATAAGCCGGTCGGCTGGCGGAAGTTGTTTAAGTCAGACCAAGAAGTGTTGTGCCTCACCCTTTGACTTATCGGGGAGATGTCCGATGCGCGTGGATTTGATCTTTTTCTTTGTATTATTGTTCCTTGCTGAGCCAACATCTCACGCCGCAGCCATTCATGACGCTGCCAAGAAAGGCGATGTTGCGGCTATTTCCTCCGCCCTGGACGCTGGCGCAAGTGTTACCGACAGTGACCAACTCGGGAAAGCGACGGCGCTATACTACAGTGTAACGGCTGGACATCTTGAGGCAACACGTTTTCTGATCTCCCGTGGGGCGGATGTAAATCATCCTTCAAATTGGGGCGTGCCGGTCCTCAACGCGGCTTTTAAGGGTTACAGCGAAATCCTGAAGCTGCTCCTGAGCAATGGCGCTGACCCGAACAGCTCATTCAACACTGAAACGGCTTTGCACATGGCGGTAGAGAAGGGCTGTCTTGAATGCGTGAGGATTTTGGTTGAGGCCGGTGCTGACGTAAACTCGCTCAATCGCTATCGCGAGCCACCGATTCACTTTGCGGTAAAGAAGGGACATAAGGCCGTCGCAGATTTTCTGCTCAGCAATGGCTATGTCACGCCAGTGCCGCCCGTCATTTCCGCGAAGCTTTCGAGAGCTGATCCGGTCAAAGGGGAGGCGCTTTTCATGAAACAGTGCAAGATATGCCACGATGCAACGCGAGATATGCGAAGTTTCAGGGGACCACCGCTGTGGGGCATTGTTGGAAAACCAAAGGCTGCCCTCGACGGGTTCAAGTATTCACCTGTCATCATGGCGCTTGGCGGCTACTGGACCTACGAGGATCTGAATAAATTTCTTTCGGATCCTTCGCGCGTGCTGCCGGGGACTGACATGGGGGCGAATGGTTATCAAGACGAATCGGAGCGAGCCGACCTCATCGCATATCTGCGCACCCTCAGCGACATGCCGATCCCACTTCCATAGGTTTGGGCTGCTTGTGGCCCATCTGAGAAGCGATGAGCCTAAGCAAAAAAGTCCGCTTACAAATTAAGAGCTGTCATTGGGGCCTTCAACTGTATGCCTGACGTGTCGCGCTCCGTCTTGCCAGTCCTCTAAAGGCGGCTCAGGCCGATGCACCGCTGATCATTCCATTCCGGCGATGCGCAGGCCCTCGATGTAACGGTCGAGCAGTGGACCTTCCATGAACTTCAGTCCATCGGTGATGGAGGCGAGGCTGATCGGCGGGCGCAGATACACGAATTTTTCCAGTGCGTCCCTGGCACCTTCCTGATCACCCAGCTGGGCCTTATAGGCAGCGAGGTCGCGGTAGGGCCAGGTCAGGCCCGGGCGTTCGTCGAGAACCATCTGCGGATAGCGGATCGCCTCGGCGTAGCGGCCGGCGGAGAAGTGAGCGAGCCCGATGCCGATGTGGATGTTGAAGGTGAAGGGATCGAGCGGCGAAAGATGTTCCGCCCGCGCGAAGGCCTGCAATGCCTCGTCGGGCTTTCCCGTGTAAACCAGGCCAAAGCCAAGGCGCATCCAGGCCCAGGCATGGTTGGGATCGACACGGACGGCCCGCTCGACAAAGCCAAGGGCGCGCGGGGCATTTCCTTCAAGCAGCATGACCGCGGTTGCAAGGGCCGTGAGGCCCGTGGCGTCATCGCCGATGTGGCGCGCCGCCGTCTCGATGAGCACCAGACCTTTTCGCCGTTCGCCCTCGATGTCATCGGTCCAGTTGTAGACAATCTGCTGGGCGTGGGCCCAGGCACAGAGGGCGGCGGCAAGTCCGTAGTGCGGATCGAGCTTCAACGACTGTTCAAGCAGCGCGATGGCTTCGGGGTTCTCGTGCATGCGATGGGCCCAGAGATGCGGCAGCGAGCGCATCACGAGATCATAGGCTTCGAGATTGTCGGGACGCTTCATACGGGCGCGCTCGATTTCAGCCTTGCGCACCGAAGGATAAACCGCACCCGCCACCATTTCGGCGATGCGGTCCTGAAGATCGAAAAGATCGGACGCTTCACCTTCGGCCTTGCCGGCCCAGATATGGCGGGCGGACTCGGTTTCAATAAGCTGGGCGGTAATGCGAACACGCTCGCCCACTCGCCGCACGCTGCCTTCCACCACATAGCGCACGTCAAGTTCGCGGCCTACCTGGCGAACATCCACCGAGCGGCCCTTATAGGTGAAGGCAGAGTTGCGGGCGATCACCAGAAAATCGCCGATGCGCGACAGGGTCGCGGTGATTTCCTCGACGACGGCATCGGCAAAATGGGCCTGCTCCGGATCGGCCGAAAAGTTTTCGAAAGGCAGCACCGCCACCGAGGGCCGGTGGGAAGGCAGTCCGGCCTTCGGCGCAGAGGTCAAACTCTTGTTGGCAAAGCCATGCTGCAAATGGGTATCGGGATGCCATACAAAAACGCGAATCGTATGGCCGATGTTTTTCAAGGTCTGTGATCCGATGTCGCTGAATGACAGATCGGTTTTGCCGGTCAGGTATTCGTGCATCCACTTGGAGATCGCCATGCCCCCCGGCGGCGCACAGCCTTGAACCCGTACCGTCAGGTTGACGCCCTCGCCAAACTGGTCTTCGCCTTGGACCAGGACATCGGCCATGACAATTCCGGCGCGCAGCTGCAATGTCTTGCCATCGGCTGCCGCCACGGGCGTGTGGTAGAGCTGCAGTTGCAGCTGTGCCACCCATTCCACGGCCGCTACCGCGCTGGTGAACTCGGCGAGGACACTATCTCCCATGGTTTTGAAAACACTGCCGCCATAATCGCCAATGGTGGCCTCGACGCGGTCCATGAAGACTTGATGAACCGCTGAAAGTGTTGCGGCTTCATCAAGTTGGGTCAGCCGTGAATAGCCCTCAACATCCAGCGACACAATGGGCACAAGCCGACGTTCAATCCTGGCCATAACTGCCTGATAATCCGTTCATTTTTATGCAGGATAGCAGGACGCGTTGCCACCGCAAGTTTCCCTCTGCAGCGGGAATGCCGACCTTGTCACACTTCGTTTGGAAGCACATACTCCTGCACAGAAAAGCGGCACGTGAGGGAGCTGTCATGGGCACGAAAATTTCATTTCCCAGGTTTGATGGAAAACAGGCAAAGGGCTATCTGGCAAAATCGGCTCAAGCAAACGCGCCCGGAGTTGTCGTCATCCAGGAATGGTGGGGCCTGCAGGATCAGATCAGGGGCATTTGCGACCGTCTGGCGCTAGCGGGATACGAGGCCCTAGCGCCCGATCTCTATGCCGGAACTGTGGTTCCCTATCACGACCGGGAAGCCGCCGCGCGCGAGATGAATTCCCTCAACTTCGCCGATGCAACGGATCAAATCGTTCGGGGTGCTGTTCAGTATCTGGGCAAGACCGGCGTCAAGGTTGGGCTCACGGGTTTTTGCATGGGCGGCGCGGTGGCCATTCTCGGCGCCTGCCGCATTCCGGAAGTGGCTGCTGCCGCCACCTTCTACGGCCTGCCGCCGGAAGGCGCATTCAAACCCGCTGACATCAAAGTGCCGCTGCAAGGGCACTACGCCAACATCGATGACTACATCACGCCACAAAAGGTTGATGCCTTCGAGGCGGGCTTAAAGGCCGCCAAATGCAAATTCGAAATGTTCCGCTATGACGCCGACCACGGTTTCATGAACGAGCAGCGCGACGTACACGAGCGCGCGGCCTCGGAACTCGGCTGGAAGCGCATGCTGGGGTTCTGGAAGAAGTATTTGTGAGCGTCACATTCACTCCTTGCAAGGCTCCACATCCTGCACTTCCACCGTGGTGATCTGTCCCTTCGGATTGAAGTGGATGGTCTCAACTCCTTGACGATGCACTTTCCTGCCCGATGACTTGGTGGTGGCGTGGAGCCGCCAATGGGCGCGTACGGAATTGGGGCCTATGGCCTCGATGCTGTCGTCGGTTGAGACCTGGTCGCTGAATTCGGCAAAGTAGGCCTTCATCGCCTCCAGGATGGCAGTGCGGCCGTAAAGCCCGCCCACTCCGGCGCCGATACCGGTTGAGTGATACTCCGCATTCTCTGCGAACATCTTCTCGATTGCCGCAAAATCGAAATTGTTCAGCGCCGCATGATAGCGCCCGGCCAGCGTCAGGATGTCCTTGGTCATCGGCTTACTCCGCTAACGCCCCCATGATGCGCACCCAGCTCCGAACCCCCTTTTGAAAACTGCCCAGATTATATTTTTCATTGGGCGAGTGAATGGCATCGTCATTGAGGCCAAAGCCCACCAGCACACTGTCCATGCCCAGAATGTCCTTGAAGTTCCGCACGATCGGAATGGAGCCGCCGGAGCCCATCAGTACGGGGGCGCGATTGAACTCGGCCTTTAACGCGGCAGCGGATTTCCTGATGAAGATATTGTCTTCGCTGATTTCCGAGGCAGGCGCCCCGCCGCCATCGCCGGAAAATTCCACTTTGCAGTCTTTGGGGATCAGGTCCTTCACAAATTTCTGGAGGGCCTTCAGTATTTTCTCGGGCTTCTGCTGGCTCACCAGACGGAAGGTCAGTTTGGCATGGGCCTTGGAGGGCAGAACGGTTTTGGCCCCTGCCCCGGTGTAACCGCCCCAGATGCCGTTCACCTCCGCCGTGGGCCGTGCCCAGATCTGCTCCAGAACGGATTTTCCTTTTTCACCGGCGGGAACCGACAGGCCCACATCGCTCATGAATTTCTTCTCGGAGAATTTGAGGGATTGCCACTGCTTCTTTGTTGCAGCGGGCAACGGATTCACGCCGTCATAGAATCCGGGGATGGTCACCTTGCCCGTCTTGTCATGCAGTGCCGCCAACACCTTGGCCAGCACACGGATGGGATTCATGGCCGCGCCCCCATACATGCCGGAATGCAAATCAATGCGGGGGCCGGTGATGGTAATTTCCTCACGCACCATGCCGCGCAGCCTGGTGGTGATCGCCGGGGTCTTTTCGTCCCACATGTTGGTGTCGCAGACAAAGGCCGCGGCGCAGGAAAGCTCGGCCTTGTTTTCCTTGAGGAAAGGAATGAGTGAGGGCGAGCCTGACTCCTCTTCGCCTTCAATGAGAAACGTCGCCTTAACAGGCAGGCTTCCCGTGGCCAAAATCCAGGCGCGGGCGGCTTCGACAAAGGTCATGAGCTGGCCCTTGTCATCGGCCGCGCCGCGGCCATAGAGGCGCTCGACGCCGTCCTTGTCCTTTTTTCGCACGGGTTCAAATGGCGGCGAGTGCCACAGCTCCACGGGATCCACGGGCTGCACATCGTAGTGGCCATAGAACAGTACATGGGGGGTCTTTGCGGTTGCCGTTTTGGGCATGTAATGAGCAACCACCATGGGCCGGCCCGGGGTTGGCCGCACCTCGGCCTTGAAGCCGAGGGCGGTGAGTTCCACCACCAGCCAGCGGGCGGCCTTTTCACATGCGTCCTTGTAGGCCGCGTCGGTTGAAATCGAAGGAATTCGCAGGAAGTCAAACAGCCGTTCCAGGCTTTTTTCGAGGCCATTATCGGCGGCGGCAAGGGCAGTGGTTATTTCGGTCATCAAATCCTCGTTAAAATCAGGCTGGTAGGGCAAAATTTCGCATCCTGCCACCTTTCCCTTTTGGCGATTGTGGTTCAAATGGAGAAGCGTCCCTTTGCTCCACGGAGCTTTCGGGCGACACATCGTAATGGCCATCAAAAAGGGTATGGGACGTATGAAACGCCAGGCCTTGAGGCATAGGATTTTCAAACACAAATGCGGTGGCAAACGCCGCGTGCGCGCCGGTGTGCCTGAGAACTGCGCCCATAAGGTAATCCTAACACTTCTGACCTTAGACTCTTATCCCATGGAGATTACAGCAACTGCAAGGGTTGGGGCATGAGCCTCACGCAAGCCACAACTGCCTTTTCGCTCGCCCGCGACAGCCTGCAGGCCAATGAATCTTCGGCCCGCCTTGGCCGTTTCCGGCGGCGCGGCTACCAGCACTACCGGCTGGTCAGTTCACAAATTGATCTCTCGCTTGTCTGGAAGCGGCGCTGGTTCATCATCAGCATGCTGCTCGGTTTTGTCCTGATGTCGGCACCAACGCCATCTGGCCTCACCCATGAGGGGCAAATTGTTCTGGCCATGTCGGTCATGGCCACCATCCTCTTTATCACCGAAGCCATTCCGCTCCCCACGGTCCCTCTGCTGATTATCGTAGGTGAGGTCCTGCTGCTCAAGGTCGATGCCACGAAGGTGGCGCAAAGCCTGATGACGGATTCCGTCCTCTTCATCATGGGCTCGCTGATGCTGGCCGTGGCCATCGTCAAGCAGCGCCTGGACAAGCGCATCGCCTGGTGGATCGTACGCATGACCGGCACCAACGTTTACTGGATCAGTTTTGGCATCACGGTTGTCTGCGGCGTGCTTGCGGCTTTCATCGGCGAACATACGGTTGCGGCCATGATGTTGCCGGTGGGCGTCACCCTCATCACGCTTACCTCCAACGAGCCCAAGAAAGTCCACAATCTCGCCGCCGTCATCCTGTTTTCCATTGCCTATGGCTGCTCCATTGCCGGTGTTGCAACACCTTCAGGGGGAGCGCGTAACGCCATCATCATCAGCTACTGGAAAGACCTCTATGATCCAGCCGACCCCGCAACGCGGCGCTATCTCATGGATTATGTATCGTGGATTTACTACGCCTTCCCCATGTTTCTGCTGCGCCTGCCCATCGTCGCTGCCCTTTTGATTTTCACTTTCCGGCCAGAGGTAACGGATATGTCGCGCGCCATCAGCAGGCTTCGCACGCAGGTCTCCATGCAGGGGCCCGTGAAAATGTCGGAATGGCTCACCATCGCGGTTTTCCTGGCAACCATCGCGGGCTGGATCGCATTTTCCACGGACGTCGGCCTGGGTGTCATTGCCATAAGTGGTGCAGCTGCCTTTCTCGTGCTTGGCCTGGTGCGCTGGGAAGATATCAATTCGGGTGTGAACTGGGGCGTGGTGCTGCTCTATGCGGCGGCGATTTCCCTGGGTGTTGAGATGAAAGAAACGGGGGCTGCCGAATGGGTCGCCAGCAGCGTCATCATGGCCATGAACAATATCGGCGCCGGCAGTGCC
>CAZAMS010000064.1:0-4815 GCA_964486305.1 uncultured Aestuariivirga sp. | reverse complement strand
CGCGGGTGCCACGAGCCCGGCTTGCGCCACCCGGATGGTGGCAAGGGGTCCATCCAGATTATGCGACCAGAAATCCAGGAACTTGATCAGTTTCGGAAACCTTGGCGCCAGGTCGTAGTCCTGCCAGATATAGATCTGCATAATGTCCCGGAAGTCCGGCATGCGGTAGGTGATTTCTGCCGTTGTAAGACGCATCCCGCGCAACTGACTTTCAAAATCTCTCGCGCCCATGTTGGCTCTCCTGTGCCATGAGTGTCTCCGCATTGAGGCCGGAGACATAAGCGCCAGTCAACACGTAAAGGATTAAACTATGTTTAAAATCAATGTGCTAGCAGCCACAATCAAAGACTGCTACTAAATCACGATGATTTTGGATTGAATCAATCCAAAATCATGAACGTGATCGAAATCAATATTCTGGAGCATGATGTTATCGCCAAAGTCTGTCAACTTTAGCGCATCATGCTCTAGGCATTGGCAGTTGCTGCCCGCGGTGGCGGCGGCAAGGCCGCCATTGTTCTCGTCATGCCGCATTCCCCAACGGCACAATCTTCGCCAACTTCGCCGCCATTTTCCTCTTCGCAATCGTCGTGTCGTAACTCACCTGCAGCCGCAGCCACCACCCATCGGACAGTCCGAAAAAGCGGCACAGGCGCAGGTCCGTATCCGCCGTAATTCCGCGCTTGCCTGAAATAATGTCACCAATGCGCTGGGCGGGAACGCCGATGCTCTTGGCCAAGCGATATTTAGTCATGCCCAGTGGAGCAAGAAATTCCTCCTGCAGCATTTCGCCGGGCGAAACCGGAGCAATGGTTTTGCTCATGTCACTTCTCCTTCAATGGTAATCAACAATTTCAACATCCGCAGGGCCGTCCGCAGTCCAGCGAAAACAAATCCTGTACTGGTCATTGATGCGAATGCTCCACTGGCCTTTTCTATTGCCGCTCAGGGCTTCAAGCCGGCTCCCCGGTGGAACCCGCATGTCGCCCAGTCTTTGTGCCAAATTGAGCTGAACCAGTTTGCGCAAAGCTTGCCTTTCAATGCTTGCCCATTTTCGAACATGCTCCAGCCCAAACAGCTTTTCCGTGTCAGAATCGCCAAAGGACTTGATCATGCGGATAGTAGTAATGTATTTCGTTATTAACGTCAAGCGTTATTACTCAAGTGCAGGTTTTAAGGCCCTTTCGCCCCCCTCCGCGTCACAAAAGCCAGATCGCCGCCAATCCCAGGAAGGCGAAAAAACCCACCACATCGGTGACCGTGGTGACAAAGGTGCCGGATGCTATGGCCGGGTCGATGTCGAAATGGTCAAGCGCGAGAGGAACCAGGATTCCGGCCAGCGCCGCAGCCATCAGGTTGATCACCATGGCCGCCGCAATGACCAGCCCCAGCATGTCCGAGCCAAACCACCACCAGGCAAACACCCCGATGATGGCGGCAAAGAACACGCCGTTGATGAGCCCCACGGAACATTCGCGAAGCGCCACGCGCATCGCATTGAGGGGGCCCAAATTGCGCGTCGCCAGCGCCCTGACCGCCACCGTCATGGTCTGGGTGCCCGCATTGCCGCCCATGGAAGCCACGATCGGCATGAGAATGGCCAGCGCCACCATCTGCTCGATCGTGCCGTCAAACCACGAGATCACCCAGGAGGCGAGAATGGCCGTGAGCAGGTTGACAAACAGCCAGGAAAAGCGCGAGCGCGTGGTTTGCCAGACCGTGTCGGTGATGGTTTCTTCAGCACCTACGCCGCCGAGATGCAGAATGTCTTCCTCCGCCTCCTCCTGGATGACATCCACGATGTCATCCACCATCAGCGTGCCCACCAGCCTTCCCGCATCGTCAACCACCGCGGCGGAGACAAGGTTGTATTGTTCAAACTTGTAGGCAATGTCCTCCTGCTGCTCCAGAACCTTGAACACCGTCTGTTCGTCATCCATCACATCGGAAACTTTCCGGTCGCGCTTGGATCTCAAGATGCGCGCCAGAGGCATCACGCCCTTCAGGTGAAAGCCCGGATCAACCACATAGATCTCGACGAAATCGTCGGGGATATCCCGGGCGCTCCGCACATGGTCAATGGTCTGCCCCACCGACCAGAATTCCGGCACGGCCACAAACTCCGTCTGCATCAGGCGGCCCGCCGAATATTCCGGATAATCCAGGGCCCGGTTCAGGACCGCGCGGTCCTCCTTGGAAACCTTGGAGAGGATTTCCTCCTGCTCCGCTTTTTCCATGTCTTCGATGAGATAGAGCGCGTCGTCGGTGTCGAGCTTCTTGATGGCCGAGGCGATCACCTCATTGGGCAGCGCCTCCATCAGCGCATCGCGCGCGTCCTCGTCAAGCTCGGCCAGCGCTTCCACATCAAAGCTTCGGCCGAGGGCCGCAATCAGCTTGACGCGGTTGTCCTGATCGAGGTTTTGAATGAGGTCGGCCAGGTCCGCCGCATGCAGCTCCCGGGTGGCAGCCCGCACCGCCTTCTGGTCGTCATTCGCCAGCGCTTTCTCGACGTGCTCGAGAAAGTCGGGCGCAATCGAGCCCCACTCATCCCCCACTTGCATATCGCCCTGCATGTCCGTCATCTTGCCTGCCCCTGAGCGTTGCGCTCTAATTGTTGTATTCTGTCAACACTATTCCCGGGGCCAAGGCAACCAATGCGAACCGAAAATCTGGCGAAGATCGCCGTGGCTTTTTCAGGCGTGGCCTGGGGCCTGTTCTGGATTCCCCTGCGCGGCCTCAATGGGGCGGGCATTGACGCGTTCTGGTCCTTCGTCACCTTCAACGCCCTGCCCGCAGTGATTCTCCTGCCGCTTTTCCTCGTGCGGTTGCGGCAGCAGCGCGCCGGCGGCATCTGGCTTTTCGCCATTGGCCTCGCCATGGGGCTCACCCAGTTTTTCTATTCCCTCTCGCTGCTCCACACCGAAATCGTCCGCGCCATGATCCTCTTCTATTTCAATCCGGTGTGGGCCACCATCATGGCCCGCATCTTCCTCGGCGAAGCCATAACCCCCATCCGCTGGCTGGCCATCGCCATCGCCTTCTCCGGCATGTTCATCATTTTAGGTATAGACCAAGGCGTTCCCTGGCCCAGGAACCCAGGCGATTGGGCAGCCGTTGTGGCGGGCGTCGCCTGGGCCTCGTCCATCGTGCTGCTCCGCCGTCACCAGGGCCAGAAACCCCTTGACCTCTTCATCCAGAATTTCATGTGGACCGGCGCCATGCTCTTGGCTCTCCTCGCCTTTGCCGGAACCGGCGGTGCCCCGCCCCTCGGTCTGGTGCTGGACCAGTTGTGGTGGCTCCTGCCCTTCATTCTCTTCATCGCCATGGTGGGCGTCTATATTTCCATGTGGGCCGTCCCCCTCCTCGCCCCGGCAATCGTCGGCGTTCTCTACATGACGGAAATAAGTGCTGCCGCCATCAGCTCGGCCCTGTGGTCGGGCGAGCCCTTCGGCCTGCGTGAGATTTTAGGCATCGCCCTCATCACCGTTGCAGCCGTGCTCGAAAGCGCACGCGACCTCTGGCGCGAACGGCGGGCTCTACAACACTGACTCCTACTTCTCATCATGCCCGCGCTTGACGCGGGCATCTCCGCGTCCTCAAAGAAGATGGCCGTGTCAAGCACGGCCATGATGAGAAATTGGGACAGTTAAGACGCCAGCTTCAAGCACCCGCCATCCTTCACCACCCGCATTGTCGAAGCCTGATGCTTCAACAGCATATGCGCGGGGCGAATGGGCCGCGGCGAAAAATTCCCGCCGCAGTTCGGGCACACGCCCTTTAAGGCAGTTTCGGCGCACTCCGCACAAAAGGTGCATTCATAGGTGCAAATCCGCACGTCCTTGCTGTCCGGCGGCAAGTCCCGGTCACAACACTCACAGTTTGGGCGAAGTTCCAGCATGTTGATCTCCCACACGCTCTGTTAACCAAAAGCTCATCTGGGAAATTGGTGCGGTCGAGAGGAGCCTTTTCCGACAAACAATTTCCTCTAACAATAATCGACATTATATTGTATAAATCGCGGGAGCAAAGTGTACCACTGAACCGGCTTTGAAGCTCCGCCTGGAGGCGGCGCAAAAGTGTACCGGTCCTGCTAGGTCGTCTCGATGTCATTGACTGGCATTGAGGGGCTGGAAGGATGTTTACAGTGGAACTCTATGCCAAGATCAGACGTGCGGTGATGGTTGACGGACTGAGCCGGCGGGAAGCGGCGCGGCGCTTTGGTGTTCACCGCAACACGATTGCCAAGATGCTGCAGTTTTCGATTCCGCCTGGTTACCGGCGGCGGGAATGCCCGGTGTCGAAGAAGCTGGGGCCGTACATGGCTTGGATTGACGGCGTTCTGGATGGCGACCGCAGCGTCCACAAGAAGCAGCGCCACACGGCCCACCGGATCTTCGAGCGGCTGCGCGATGAACGGGGATTTTCCGGTGGCTAGACGATTGTGCGGGAGTACGTGGCCGAGGCAACGCTGCGCAGCCGCGAGATGTTCGTGCCGTTGAGCCATCGTCCGGGGCATGCCCAGGCGGACTTCGGCGAAGCCGATGGTTACATCGGCGGCAAGAAGGTGCGGTTCCATTACTTTTGCATGGATCTGCCGCACTCCGACGGTTGCTTCGTCAAGGCCTATCCGGCCGAGACGGCGGAAGCCTTCTGCGACGGCCATGTGGCGGCATTCGATTTTTTCGGCGGCGTGCCGCAATCGATCCTGTACGACAACACCCGGCTGGCGGTGACCAAAATCGTCAAGGGCGGAAAGCGCCTGCGCTCGCAGATGTTCGCCGAACTGCAGAGCCATTACCTGTTCGACGACCGGTT
>CAZAMS010000063.1:0-11137 GCA_964486305.1 uncultured Aestuariivirga sp. | reverse complement strand
CACGCCATGATGGTGGAAGGAAATCCCGAAACCGAAAAGCGCATGCGCGCCGCCGGCGTGAAGGTCGAAGTGATCAAGGGCTATGACATTTGCCGTAAAGGCGAAGGCGGCCCCACCTGCATGACCAGACCCCTCGTCAGGGCTTAAGCTGCAAACGCACTTTTTCCGAGAATCCAACCGTCACTGATCCATCAGCATGTTCAATCAGCGGACGGCGGATGAGTGAAGGGTTGCGCAGGGCGAGAGCAACAGCTTTCTTCTCCGTGAGATTCGCCGTGTCTGCCGGTGAAAGGCCGCGCCAGGTATAACCGGCACGGTTGATCAATTTTTCCCAGCCGCCCAACGCATCGGACCATTTCGCAACTTGTGTTGAATCCAGTGGGGCCTCTCTCACATTGGTGAAATGATGACCGATATCATTTTCATCAAACCACGCGATGGCCTTTTGGCACGTCGAACACTTATCTAGTCCAAAAACCTTCAGTTTCATGACTTACCTGTTGAGAGAAAGCGTTTTGTCGGTAAAAGCCTCTGCACCGCCTGAAAGCTGGTCCGTGAAAGCCTTGAACAGGCCCTCGATCATCGGCTTCTCAATGTCTTTCACAATAAAAACCATGCGTGTGGTTTCATCCCCATCAGGCCATTTGGGAAGACGCACTGGCGGGTGAAAAACATGTTGCACGCCATGCAGCACAATTGGCATGCTTGGCTCATCAGTAGTTTTCACAATGGCCTTCATGCGCAGCATGTTGGCGCCATGATAGGATTTCAGAAGCTCCATGAAAAGTTCAAGCCCTGCCGGGCTAATGGGCTGGGTCTCGGTAAAACTGAAGGAACGGATATGAGCGTCATGGCGTGACACACCATGATGATGGTGGCGGTGACGTTTCTCCGCTGTCTCATAGGCCTCGGCAGCCAGCCATTTCCGCACATCAACGGTTTTCTTTTCCGGGTCGAAAAGCCCCATGTTGAAAAGCCGTGGCGCAGTCGCCTCATTGCGGTGGGTTGTGAGCAGCCGTGCCGCCGGATTGAGCTTGCGCAGCCGCGCAATAATCTCAAACAGCATGTCTTCTCCCTCTCGCCCCGAGAGAAGATCAACTTTTGTGAGAACAATGCGATCCGCAACGGAAACCTGCTTGACCGCCTCCGCATGGGCATCAAGCGTGGCCCAGCCATTGAAGGCATCAACAACCGTCACCACACCTTCCAAACGGCAGCGCTCAAGGAGCGTCGGCTCGCTCATGACCGAATGCAGGACAGGCGCTGGATCCGCAAGTCCGGTTGTTTCAATGACGATCCGGTCAAAGGCTTTTATCTCGCCCCGGTCACGCCTGCCCAGCAGATCATTCATCGTGTCGATGAGATCACCGCGGATGGTGCAGCATAGGCAGCCCGAGGCCAGCTCAATGATATTCTCGTCGGACTTTTCAACCAGCAAATGATCCAGTGAAACATCGCCGAATTCATTGATGATGACAGCGGCGTTGGACAGCATCTCGTCTTTGAGAAGCGCGTTGAGCAGCGAGGTTTTGCCCGCGCCGAGAAAACCGGTGAGCACGGCCACAGGAATGGGAAATTCTCTCATGCCTTAGTTTCCCGGCTTCCCAGCAGGCTTGATACAACAAGAGCGGCAAGAACAATGCCACCTCCGGCATATTGGTTGAAACTCAGGCGTTCGCCGAACAGCAAGCCAGCACAGATGGTGGTGACAATAGGTTCCAGATTGTAAAATGGCGCAACGGCTGATGCGGGTGCAAAACGCAGGGAAGACATTTGCAGCATATAGGCCACAACATAGACGGTGGCCACACCAATGAGGAAATAGTGGCCCATTGCCGTGCCAGCCCTGCCAGGCATCATCTTCAAGGTTCCGCCACCCACATACAGCGCAACCAGCAAGGTTGCGGGCCATATGACGATATGCACCAGGCTGCCGAACACCGCAGGCTTCAGATAACGCGAAATGGAGCGTCCGGTGAAAAACTGCACCACGCCGACAAGCGCTGCAACGGTTGCAAGCCCAATGCCGCGAATATCAAGATCACCAAAGCTCGGCCCTATGGCAACCACCAATCCGGCAAAGGCAAAAACCGCAATGACGATCCGCCAAAGACCGGGGAAATGCCCCTCAACAAGTGGTGACGCAAGCATGATGAGAACCGGAAAGGTAAAAAAGATGATGACTGCGAGGCCTATTGGGATGAATTGGACCGACGCCAGATAGGCAACCGAAATCACGAGGGTTGCGACCGCCTGTCCTGCAAAAGCGGGCCAGGCTGAGCGGGGAATTCTGAAACTTTCACCCTGCGCCACGGCGACGATTGCAAATACAACCGCAATGACTGAGGTCCTGAAGAAAGTGGCTTCGACCGGGGGAATGCCATTTTCAAAAGCGCCCCGGACAAGGTTGGGAACGAGGCCATAAATGCTTGCCGCAGCCAAGGCACAACCAATTCCAAGCCTGACCCGACTGATCATTTCGGCAGAACTCAGTTGGCCGTTTTCTTGGTGATTTTCTTCTTCTTGTTTATTTTTAGTGCATCAGACCCCTGCGCCACGGGCGCTTGCGCTTTGGGCTTGGGTTCAGGCTCCTTTGACAAGGCCGCAATCTGCGCAAAGGCGGCAGGAGTCATGACATCGCATGTCGCATTTTGCGAACGGTAGTCACTGCACAATGCTTGGCTTGTGGGCTGATCAATGTTCCAGAGCATGGCCGCAAAGCCAAGTTTGTTTGGCATGCGGACAACACCAACCTTGCCGGATGCATCCATGCCTGCCGGGCTGATCAGCCGCCCGCGGAGCGCCATGTCAGCTTTTTGCAGGGTTTCATAATTTCCAAACGAGATGCCCCAGCCGGCAAGGTCCTTGGTGCGAATTGCGCTGACTGGTGGTTTCTTTTTGCACACAGTACTGGTCATGTCGGCGGGCACAATTGCGCCCAATGCAGTGTCAGCAATTTGCGCCAAGCGGGGACGGCTGGGTAATGAACCCTTTGAAAATCCGTCAACCAATAACGTCCGCGCTATCTCTGCGCGATTTCCCGAATTAGGCGCACCGAGAACAACGGCAACAAGTTTACGTCCACCACGTGTAGCCGAGGCTACAAGATTAAATCCTGAATTGCATACAAATCCGGTCTTCATCCCGTCAGCTTCCGGCATCGTCCGGATCAGGCTGTTGCGGTTCATCAATTTGCGCTTGCCAATCGCCACGTGCTTTTGCGAAAAAAGACGACTGTGCTCAGGAAATTCTGAAATTATCACCGCTGCCAGGACACCAATATCGCGCGCCGATGTAAGTTGGCGCGGATCAAACAGTCCGTTGGGATTCACAAAATGCGTGGCGTTCAATCCCAGCTTCTGGGCGGTGGCATTCATCTCCTGGACAAAATTGAAAACCGTGCCATTTGCGGCCTCGGCAAGCACATAGGCCATGTCATTGGCGGAATAGACCAGCAGGGTCTGAAGCGCCAAATCGACCGAAATGGTACTGCCTGGTCTCATGCCGATCTTGCTCGGCTCCTGCGAGGCGGCCAAGGGCGACACCAGGATTTTCTGGTCAAGGCGCAAGCTGCCGGCTTTCAATTTCTTGAAAACAATATAAGCGGTCATCAGCTTCGTCAGCGAGGCAGGATACCAAGGTTCACCGGCACGCTCATGGGAAATAACCTCGCCTGTTGCGGCATCGAACAGGACAGAAGGCCCAGCCTTGGCGGCAGGTGCAATGAGGAGACTTATCAGCCCCAGCATAAGCAACGGTTTTCGAATATGCGCCGCCAAGTTATGTTCCCTGCCTGACTATCACGGTTACCGCCTCGGAGTCCGGTGTCAACCAGCCTCTGCCGACACACCATCAACACCCGGAATGCGATAAAAGTGCGGCCTAGTTTTGGTGCCCTTGGAGGGACTTGAACCCCCACCTCTTTCGAGAGCGGATATTGAGTCCGCCGCGTCTACCATTCCACCACAAGGGCATTCCAGCGCTTTCCTCTAAGGCTTCGAGGCTTGCGCCGTCAACCGGAAAGGCGCTTAAACCGGGAAATCATGATCCGGATCTCAAATTCCATAAGCATAGACGAGCGTGATGTCTCCGAAACCTTCATCCGCGCCTCCGGGCCCGGCGGACAGAATGTGAACAAGGTTTCCACCGCCGTGGAACTGCGCTTTGACGTGGCCAAGGCCGCGTTGCCCTACGAAGTGAAGCACCGGTTGGAGACCATCGCTGGACGACAGTTGTCCCAGGATGGCATTCTCATCATTACCTCGCAGGAGCATCGTTCCCAGGACCGTAACCGTGCAACCGCTCTTGAAAAATTGATAGGGCTCCTGCGCAAAGCCTCCGTCCGACCAAAAAGACGCATTGCAACGCGGCCCACCAAGGCTTCAAAGACACGGCGCCTCGATTCGAAATCCAAACGCTCCACGACAAAAAATTTGAGACGCAGCAAACCATCATTTGATTAAGCAGTTCAACCATGCTTCGCAGACTCTACGATTGGACCATTTCGCTCGCGGCCCGAAAATCTGCCGAAGTCTGGCTCGCGGTTATCGCCTTTATTGAAAGTTCGGTTTTTCTCGTGCCGGCTGATGTGCTTTTCCTGCCTATGGCACTGGCGCGGCCCGAGCGCGCCTATCGCTATGCCTTTGTCGCAACGGCCGCTTCCACATTGGGAGGCATTGCCGGATATTTTCTGGGCTACCTCGCCTATGAAACCATAGCGCAACCCATTTTGAATTTTTACGGCAAGCTCGAAACATTTGAATCTTTGCGCGCCTGCACCGATGAAAACACAATTGCCCTGCTTCTTGTCACATCGGGCCTGGCGCATCTGCCACCCATCAAGGTCGTGACAATTCTTGCCGGGGTTGTCCATGCAAGTTTTTTCATCTTTGTTGCCTCCTGCATCCTGGCCCGCGGCGCACGGTTTTTTGCCCTGGCCTGGGCCTTGAAAAAATATGGCGAGCCTATCAGGACATTTATTGAGAAGCGCCTGAGCCTTATTGCCACAGTTATAGCCGCAGCACTCATTGGTCTTTATTTCATTGTAAGATATTTCAGTGCATCAGGATTGGGAACGACATGCTAGAAAAACTGAGCCCGCAATCTGCCTCGCTCGCTATTCTTGCCGTTGCCACCGCAACCATCTCAGGCGCGTGGATTTTTCAGTTCGCAGGCTATGATCCCTGCCATCTCTGCCTGTTGCAGCGCTGGGCCTATTATTTTGCAGTTCCTTTTTCCCTGCTCTTGTCGGTCAGCGCAGGAACCAATCCCAAGGGCGCAAAACGTGGCCTTTACCTTCTCGCAGTCGTCATGCTCGGCAGCGCTATCTTTGGAGCCTATCACGCCGGTGTTGAATGGAGTTGGTGGCCAGGGCCCGAAACCTGCAGCGGCGCCATCTCAGGCGGGCTTCCCGATCTCACCAAACCAGTCGTGGCCTGCAATGAAGCGGCAATCCGCATTGCTGGAATTTCACTTGCGGGATGGAATGCAATAATTTCAGCAGTGCTGGCAGTAATTGCCCTTGCAGGTGCCGGCCATCAAGGATCGAGTTCCGTATCCCAATAGAGATAGTCCTGCCAACTCTGATGCAGATAGTTCGGCGGGAAATGCCGTCCATTGCTGTGAAGCTGGTTGACCGTGGGGCAGTGCGGCTTGTGGGCGGGAAACATTTTGACTTCATGGGGCAGGTATCCGCCCTTGGCCAAATTGCATGGGGAGCACGCCGCCACAACATTGTCCCATGTTGTATGGCCGCCCTTTGACCTCGGCGTGACATGATCAAAGGTGAGATCATCATGAGCCCCGCAATACTGGCAGGTAAAACGGTCACGCAGAAAAACATTGAACCGGGTGAAGGCCGGCGTCCGCGATGGCTTCACATAGGTCTTGAGCGATACGACACTGGGAAGTTTGAATTCGAACGAGGGACTGCGCACAATCCGGTCATACTCGGACACGATATTCACACGCTCAAGAAACACCGCCTTGATCGCGTCCTGCCAGCTCCACAGGGACAAGGGATAGTAACTCAACGGCCGATAATCGGCGTTAAGGACCAACGCAGGGCAGGCTTCCAGTGCGACGGCTTCGTGATACACCCTTAACCTCTTGAGGTTTGTGTTTAGAGACATACTATATATCGTGCAACAATCCTGTGAAGGGGGCTCAATTTACCCTTTGGGAAAGGCCCTTTAGGCCCCGGTAGTGGCTCCACAGCAATCTTGCGGCAACTGAGCGCCAAGGCTTCCAGTTTTCGGCTTTTATGAGAAATGCTTTGGAAGTAGGCCGGTCTTTCAGTTCAAACAGATCTTGCGCCGCTATCTGCAGGGCCAAATCCCCAGCCGGACAGGCATCAGCCCGCCCGAGAGCGCTTAGCAAGTAAATATCCGCCGTCCACGGACCAATTCCGGGCAACAGGACTAATTTTTCAAGTACATCCTGATCCGGCATGTGATGAAGTGATTCGAAATTCAGGGCACCCCCTTGGATCGCCTCGGAAATGGCATGAAAGCTCCGGGCCTTGGCACGGGTTAATCCAAGGTTTCTCAGATCATCCAAGTTAAGCTTTAAAATTTCGCGCGGCTCAAAGGGATGAAGACAGGTTTCGATGCGCTGCCAAATGGCGTCCGCCGCCCTGAGCGAAATCAATTGTTCAGTGACAATTTTCAGAAGATTTTGCAGATTATTTTCAACTCGTCGCGGCGAAGGCAGACCATGGACCGCAATGATGTTTGCAAAACACGGCTCGCGCTCCACCAGAAATTCGGCGCCACGGACAATATCAGCTTCCGATTCAATCACTGGAGATTTAAAAGTCAGAGGCAATCCCCTTGTTCTCCCAATCACCAAAGCGTGTTGGCTCCGGCCCTTTGCGGCCATTGATTTCCTTTGGCAGTTCAACCTTCAAGGCAGCGGCACGGCGCTGTTCCGCCTCCGCCAGAGCCCGGACAGCTACAGGACTTAAATCACGTTTTTCCATCTTGTCGAAACTCCTGCTCGATACCATTTTATTCCCGAACAAAGGAAAAGTCTCGGCCCATGAACACATTTCGCACTGGACTCCTGCTGGCAGGCCTTACCGGCCTCTTCCTTGCCATTGGCTATCTGATTGGTGGCCAGGGCGGCATGGTGCTTGCCTTCCTGTTTGCGGCAGGCACAAACCTCTTTGCCTATTGGAATGCCGATAAAATGGTTCTGCGCATGCAGGGCGCCCATCAAATTGAGAGGTCTTCTGCCCCTGAATTCTACGACATCGTGGCCAACCTCTCGGCCCGCGCCAATTTGCCCATGCCCAAAGTCTATATCATGGAAAATCCGCAACCCAACGCCTTTGCCACCGGCCGCAATCCCGAGAATGCGGCAGTTGCCGCCACAACTGGGCTCTTGCAAATCCTCTCGCCCGCTGAAATTGCAGGCGTCATGGCCCATGAGTTGGCCCATATCAAAAACCGTGACACGCTGGTCATGACCATGACGGCAACCCTTGCCGGTGCCGTGTCCATGCTGGCAAATTTCGGTTTTCTCTTTGGCGGCCGTGACCGCAACAGTCCTTTGGGTCCCCTGGGCGGCATATTGCTCATCATCCTGGCGCCTCTTGCCGCCATGATCGTGCAATTGGCCGTGAGCCGCACCCGTGAATACGAGGCCGACCGGGGTGGTGCGGAAACATCCGGTGCTCCCCTGTCACTGGCGTCCGCCCTTCACAAAATTTCAGGCGCGGCCCAGCGCATTCCGAACGAAGCCGCCGAAGCCAATCCCGCCATGGCCCATCTCTTCATTATCAATCCTTTGTCTGGACAGCGCATGGACAATCTGTTCTCATCGCACCCCGCAACTGAAAATCGTGTTGCAGAGCTTCAGAAGATGGCGGCAGAGATGGAACCTCGAAACACTTTCCGGAACCCAGCACCAAAGGGCCCCTGGGGCTGATCAGTGTCAGCCCTAAAAAATGAGAAGCCTGGCCTGAAAGCCAGGCGTGCTGGCATAAGCCTGTTGCAAGGTGTGACCCTCGATCAGCAACCGCTTGATCAATTGCTCGAAACAAAAATTGAATTCAGGGAATTGGAGGGCAGGGACCGCTCCTTTGCCCATGCCCTCGTGGCGTCATCCCTTCGTCACGGCGGCGAAATCAAAACTATCCTGGGAAAATTTTTGAGCAAGCCGCTGCCGCGTTCCTCCGGCATGGCGGTTGATATCCTGACGATTGCAGCGGCCCAACTCCTGTTCATGGACGTGAGCCCCCATGCCACCATTGACCTCTCCGTTGACCTGGCAAAACAGGACAAGAAGGCCCAGCATTTCTCCGGGCTGATCAATGCAGTGCTGCGCAAAGTTTCAACCGATGGAAAATCGGCCCTTGAGAAACTGGATGGGCCAAGACTCAACACACCCGACTGGTTATGGGAGCAATGGGTTTCTGCCTATGATGAAAAGACGGCAAGAGAGGTAGCCACTGCTCATCTCATCGAAGCACCACTTGATATTTCAGTTAAGTCCAATGCCGAGCATTGGGCCGCCCAGTTGGAGGGTGAGGTTCTCCCAACCGGAACCATCCGCTTGAGATCGACTGATAAAAATTTGCAGGACCTGCCGGGATTCAGCGCTGGCGAATGGTGGGTACAGGATGCGGCATCGGCCTTGCCCGCAAAACTCCTGGGCGACATCAGAGGCCAGTCCGTTCTTGATCTCTGTGCAGCACCGGGCGGAAAAACTGCACAGCTTGCTTCCGCCGGAGCAGTGGTTACCGCCATTGATGATTCCGTTTCGCGCATGAGCAGATTGAGAGAGAATCTCGCACGGTTAAAGCTGCCAGTCACCACACTGCTTGCCGATGTATTATCCCTGCAAACGGATACGCTCTACGACAATGTCCTGCTGGATGCACCCTGTTCCGCAACTGGAACAATCCGGCGCCATCCTGATTTGATCTATTTGAAAACACCGCAGCAAATTGGCCGTCTTGCTGGTTTGCAACAGAAAATGCTCGAGCATGCGGCAAGTCTCGTGAAGCCGGGCGGCAACCTGGTTTATTGTACCTGCTCCCTGTCCCCCCTTGAGGGCGAACGGCAAGTGTTCAAGTTTCTCAGGGCCCACGAGAATTTTGTGCTCTCGCCAATCTCCCCGGAAGACCTCGCCCGGCAAGAGCAATTTATAACCCCTGCGGGCCTTATGCGCTGCTTGCCGTCCATGGCAATTGGGAGCAGTTCCGGCCTCGACGGCTTCTTTGCGGCCCGCCTGGTCAGGCTGTCCCCCTGACCGTTAGTACTTCGTTAACCATCTTCGCCCAAGTGTAGTTCTTTGCATCATTGCTAGAACATTAATTTTTGACGCGGCAGAACATGCGCGATCACGGGCCTACGCAACGCCTAAACAGCCCTTCCTATTGGCAGGCGCTGTCGAGCCAAGGTGCATCATTCATGCACTGGGCCTCCCATGGATTTGGCCTAAATTCACCGCAGCGCGTAAACATTTCCGGGCTCGGAACAAAAATTCTGATCCTGCGGCTTGGTAATCCCACTGTCGCCCAGGACATAGCCCGGGGGAAATTCTGTTTTTCCGGAGAAACCCTTACAGGAATACCTGTTGAGGTATTTGACGCGGTCTCACCCAGCGCCGAATGGACATTAGCCCTCCACAATCTGGCATGGTTGCAGCACATCGTGACCGGCGGCCATGAACTGCATCGCATTGTAGCCCGCTCGCTGGTTCTAAAATGGGGCGAACAGCGCAATGGCTTCCGCCCGCCCCAGGTCTATTTTCAGGCCCTCATTTCGCTTTCATGCGCCGCACATTTTCTGGTGGGGCCATCACCTTCTTCCTTTGAGAAGCCATTCTACGCACTTGTCGAAAAACTCGTTCGCCGGGTGCTGGCAATGCACCCCACCGCACCTGACGACATTCTCTGGCAAGCCATGGCAGTGCAATACGCAAGCCTCGCCTTTCGTGGTTCCGCAACATTGCGTGATTACGCCAATGCCAAATTCTGCGACATTATCAACCAGGTCATTCTGCCCGACGGCGGGCATGTTTCACGTAATCCACGATTGCTGCTGGAATTTCTGCTGGATGTCATCCCCCTCAAGAACGCCATGACGGCAAAGCATGAAGTTGTTCCCCAACCCTTGAACGCTGCCGTCGAGCGGATGTTTCCAATGTTCCGGATGCTCAGCCATGGCGACCGGGGTCTCAGCAATTTTCAGGGCGCCGGAACCACGGACCTTGGCTGGATCAAAGCCGTTCTTGAAAACGACAGGATTGCCGGAAGGCCGCTTCAACTGGCGCCCCATTCCGGTTACTGCAGGCTTGCCCACCGCGCCGGCCTTCTGATCATGGACGCGGGCGTTCCAGTGGAATGCAACAGCCCGCTGGCGATTGAGTTTTCGGATGGTCCCCATCGCATATTCAACAATTGCGGCATGCCGCGCTCCGCCTCGCCCGCCTGGCAAAAGGCAGCAGCAGATATCGCCGCCCACAATACGGTCGAAGTTGCCTCCTTTGGGAACGGAACACAAAATGTTCCGCGTGCGGAAGTGATAACCTCACCCCAAGGCTCCTTGATCAATGGCACCAACGAGATCACCGGCAAGGTTGGAAAAATCACCCATCAGAGAAACATCTTCCTGTTCCAGACTGGCAGTGACCTCCGGGGCGAGGATCGCATTATCCAGGTAGCCTCGAAAAATCTTCCGCCAAACCAGCTTGATTTCACCATCCGGTTTCATCTCCACCCCACTGTAAAAGCAACATCTACCCGGAAGGGAATGCGGATTGTCATTATGCTGGCCAATAAAACCGCGTGGCAGTTTTCAGCCCGCGGGGGAACCATGTCCCTGGAGGAAAGCGTATTTCTGGGTGATGATCTCGGCCCCCGGAAAACCCAGCAGATTGTCATTCGGGGCACGGCGGATAACGCTGAGCCCGTAAAATGGGCCCTTCGCCGCGTTGAGAAATCGGCCGCGGCCGGAAATGATGCGGTGGAAATGCCGCGACTTCCTTTCTAGTGTTCCGACTCATTCATAGGCATCCGGCCTTTGCGTTTGCGAGCACTTTTTTGGCTCTACGGTGTTTGACGAGGATAGATTTGGCGCTGGCGGTCCATGTGAAGGGTTTCGGGTTTTGGTTTCGATGCTTGATCCAT
>CAZAMS010000062.1:0-6393 GCA_964486305.1 uncultured Aestuariivirga sp. | reverse complement strand
GTCCGATGACAGGGCGGCATCAAAAGAACGCCGTCCATAGGTCTGGCGCAAAGCGGAATCCAGGCGTGCCGCAACCCGTGCCTCTGCCTGCACCAGGTCGGCACCGAGTGTTTCGCGGAAGAGCCGCGTGTCTGAAATGCGCGCCAGTGTAATAGCGTCCACGATGTACACCTGGCTTGCCACATCCTGCACTGGACGGTCATTGTTTTCCCAGATGAGTATGCGGTCCTCGATCAAGGTAACGCTGTCAGCGAATGGCAGCTTGAAATAAAGGCCAGGATTTTCAACGGTCCGGTTGATTTCACCAAATCGCAGAACCAGCGCCTTTTGGCGCTCGTCCACCACGAAATAGGAGGAGTAGGCAATAAACAGGAGGAAGGCTGCCACAATGCCCAATATGTTTCTAATGCTGCTCATGTAAATATCCCAAATCTGCTTTACGGGCTCGTTGTGATGGCACGCTTCTGGATTTCCGGAAGCGGCAGGTAGGGCACCACGCCCGATCCATTCTGGCCGCCTTCAATAATCACCTTGTTTGACCGGGAAAGTATCCCTTCCATCGTTTCCAGGTAAATCCGCTGGCGGGTTACATCCTTGGCATTCTTGTACTCATTGTAGACCGACAGGAAGCGCGCCGCCTGGCCCTGCGCTTCAAACACAACGCGGGCCTTGTAGGCACTGGCATCTTCGGTAAGCTTTGCAGCTTCACCTTCGGCCAGCTGGACCTGCTGATTGCGATACTTCTCGGCTTCGTTGATCAACTGCTGCTGGTTCTGCCCGGCCCGCACCACCTCGGCAAAAGCGTTTGCCACTTCGGCAGGAGGCTGCACGTCGCCAAGGTTGATCTGGCTGACAATGACTCCACTCTTGTAATCATCGAGCAGGGTCTGGGTGATCTGCTGAACCTGGGCTGCCACGGCATCCTTGCCTGTCGTCAAAATCATTTGCGCCTTCGTCTGGCCAACGACTTCGCGCATGGCGCTTTGGGCAACCGCCCGGATGGTTCTTTCCTGGTCGGCTACATTGAAGAGAAAATCATTGGGCTGCGAAATCCGCCAGAACACCGAAAATGGAACAGCAATAATGTTTTTATCGCTGGTGAGCATCGCCCCTTCATTGCCTTCCATGCCGATGTTTATCTGGCGCACGGCTCCGACCCGGGGCTTTTCCATCGTTTCAATGGGCCAGGCTGCGAAATGCAGGCCGGGGTCGGCGGTTCGCGTATATTCGCCGAACCTCAACACAACACCGCGTTCATCGGGCTGAACCTGGTAAACTGAATTAAAAACCCAAAACGCCAAAAGCAGGACCAATGGCAGGAGCCACGTGCCGCGACCGCCGCTGGGAAGCACATTCTTCAGGCTGTCTTTGCCGCGCTGCAGCAATTCATCAAGGTCTGGTGGGTTAGGCCCGCGGCCGCCCCCTGTGTTGCGAGGTCCCCTTGGGCCCTGCCCCCACGGACCTTGCCCCCAAGGACCCTTGTTGCCACCATCATCGCTATTCCACGGCATCTATGCTTGCCCCATGTGTTGTGGGTTGATCGTCTTGGGTGCCGATATAGGAAGCCTGCAGGCGAAAGTCCACGAGTTTAGCTGGGAAGCCACAGCGGGTCCTTTGGCCCGGCGAAAAATCCCGCGGCGGCGGCGGCCCGGTGCGCCGCATCCAGCCCCGTCTCATAGGCCCCGTGACAGGTTGCCATAAAGTGCTGGTGCACATGTTCGCCAGCCAGGAACACCCGTTCATGAATCGGTTCTGAAAACACCGCTCGCGCCTTTGCCTTCCCGGGTTTGGCGCAGGAGTAGGCGCCGCCAATAGCAGGATCTACGCTCCACTGTGAAGTGGCAGACGCAACAACCCGCTTTTGAATACCGCTGCCGAACGCTTTCACCAGGGTTTCAAGGGCGAAAGTTTTCATGGCAGCTTCGCCCTGTGCCGCCATGTCTCTGGCCACGCTGCCGCCAAAATGGGTGACCGCGATGGGACGCCCAAAAGGATGAAGCTCAAAGTTCAAGGGCCTTGTATCGGCCGCCACCGGATCAAAAACATCGACAAACGGAGCTTCAAATCCCGCAAACACCGGAGCATCAAAGGCAAAGGCAACCTTCTCGTACCAGCCCATGGGAACATCCTGAAAAGCCTGTTTCAGGTGCTGCGGCAGGGCAGGCTTGAACGTAATTTTCTCCGTTTCAAAAACCCGCACCGGAACCGCAACAATGCAGGCTTTTGCTTCGATTGTACCCGATGATGTCTCGACCTGAACTGACTTTGGCGTCACCGTAATTGCTGTTACCTTCCTGTTGAGTTGAACCTGTAAATGTCGCGAGAGCTTTTCTATCAGCGCGCCATAGCCCGCCTGCACCGGAAGATTGATGCCACTATCTGTGTAGTTTCCAGCGTCACCGGTCGAAAGTTCCTCAGGGTCCATGGCATACAGCAGTTGGCACCAATGACGGACCAAAGGATACCGGGCATGGCCTTTGTCGAGCAGGTCTGCCGCCGCAATATCCTCACCGGCCCGTCCCTTGGCGATAATTTTTTCAATCAAGGTCCACACATAGTCTTGGCGGATGCTTGATTTCGTCCAGCCGCCATTCAGGAAAGTTTGGAGCTCTCCCGCCCATGGTTTTGCCGGGAATTGATGGCCAATTCTCTCGGCGATGAAGCGGAGAACATTCCTGTCAGCCGAATGAAGCCAATGGCAACCTTGGTCCCAGAGATAACCAAGACTTGAAGTTTCACTATAGGCTCTGCCGCCAACCCGATGTTTTTCCTCAAGAATAATGTGGGAAATGCCAAGGCGGGTTAGCGCCAAACCGGCCCCGATGCCAGCCGCACCAGCGCCCACAACAACAATATCTGGATTTTGAACCATCATTCAATAGTGCAGGGTTCAGGCATTTCGGTCAAGCACCCGCAGCACAAAGCCCGCGCTGTCGTTGGGACCGCGGGGATGAATCTCGCGTGCTGTCTCATGCCATTGACTGGGGTTAAGGCGAGGGAAGTAAGTATCCCCCTCAACCTCCAGATCAACTTCCGTGAGATAGATGCGGTCAGCTTTGGCCAGGAATTTGGTGAAAATTTCTCCGCCTCCGATAACGCAAATCTCCTCCACCTCCCCCGCCGCAGCCAAAGCCACAGCCGTATCAGGCACGACAACAGCGCCCCCCGCCTGATAGTTTTTTTGGCGCGTTACCACAATATTCTGCCTGCCCGGCAATGGTCGCTTCGGCAGACTTTCCCAAGTCTTGCGCCCCATGATGAGAGGCTTGCCCATGGTGATCGCCTTGAAGCGCTTGAGGTCCGAGGAAATATGCCAGGGCAATCCACCTGCCCGGCCAATCACCCCATTGCGCGAAACGGCAACCACAAAGGCAACCCTGCTCATGATGCGAACGCCCTCAACGCGTCATCACGGATGCGGCAGAATGTCGTGCCGGGTTCGATCTCGGCTCCCACGCTCGCATAAAGCGCATTCGCTTCCTTGTTCCAATCCATCATCAGCCAGTAAACGCTTGGATAGTTTTTCTCAAGCGCCAGACGCGCCACGGCTTTTAGCAAAGCTCGTGCCACACCGCGCCGCCGGAATTCTGGCAACACCGACAAGTCCTCAAGATACATCACTTCTGCCCCGCGATTGGTCGAGAAGCTGCGATGCCACACGGCGCAGCCCGCAAGCTTGCCATCATATTCCGCCATCAGTGTGCCGACAATTGGTTGATCCGAAAACATCGCCGCTTCAAACATCTCCGGCGTTGCTAAAACCGTGTGTAGAAGATTGTGCGACTCCGCCAGCGCGCGGACCATCGCCAGGAGTGCGGCGCCCTCGCCGCGTTGCATGGGACGCACGGTGATCATTTTGAAGCCAATTTATCCAGCGCTTCACCGGAAACCCGAAACACCGTCCACTCATCCTGCGGAATAGCACCCAATGATTTGTAGAATTCAATCGAAGGCGCGTTCCAGTCCAGCACCCACCATTGCAGGCGTGGCAATCCTTCATCCACACAACGCTTGGCCAAATGTTGCAGAAGCGCCTTGCCAATGCCTTTGCCACGCATCGCATCATCCACAAAAAGATCTTCGAGATAAATTCCGGCCCGCCCGCGAAAGGTTGAATAATTATAAAACCAAAGCGCAAAGCCCGCTGGCTCGCCATTCCAGAAAGCCAAATCACAAATGGCGCGCGGCGCGGCCCCGAATAAGCTTTCGCGAATATCCGCCACCGTGGCTTCAACCTCGTGGCGCAGGCTTTCATAGTCCGCAAGCTTGCAAATATAATCAAAGACGATCTCTTCATCGCCCGGGACCGCCTGTCTGATCAGCAGGCTCATTGCGGCAGCGATCCGAAAATGGCCAGTGAATACAAGCCATTCCAAACGCCATGACAGATGATCGTCACCCACAGGCTGCCGAAGCGGATGAGCAACGCACCCAGGGCCAATCCCATCATGAAGATAATGCCTATCGCAAGCCACGGTTCGGAAATATGCAAGAGAGACCAAAGTGCTGACGTCATGAGCGTTGCCCCCGAGAACCCGGCCCTGCTCTGAGCCAAAGCGGCGAATAGCTGACCGCGGAAAACAAATTCTTCCGCCAATGGCGCGCCAATTGCGACTGCAGGTAACGCCAGCCAGAACAACAATGGCTCATTGGCCAAATCGAACATGGCTTCTTTGACCAGTCCCGCTGATCCAGAGGTTGGTGATTGGCCGTCAGGCCCCGGAGTATAATCCGCAAGATCAATTTGGAACACTGTGACAAACACAAAAATCGCGCCATACATCACGACCAGGAAACCGCCAACGACGCAAAGCCAGCCTAGCCACCCCAGGTCCGGCCAGCGCAGGGCCAGAATTTCCCATGGGCGGCCACCGCGAATTTTGGCCAGCTGCCATGCCAAAATGGCGGTTAAGACCGAGGCTGGGAAAATGCCAATAATGAAGGCCTTGATGATCAACTTTGGATCTCCAATTCCGCCATCAAAAAAAATGCTGAAAACCGAAGTTCCGGCCACGGCCTGAAGAACGCCATTTGCAATTATCAGAAGTAAAGCAAGTCCCAAAGCGACCCACAGCCCCGCCGGGTTGTTGGGCTCATATAGGAAAGGAGATGTATACTTTTGAAAATCCGGTCCGAAAGCTGCCATCGCTTCTAGACCGCCACGGGCGCAGAAATATGCGGATGGGTTTGATAGTTCACGATCTCAAAATCCTCATAACGGAATTCATCAATGGCTTTGACGTCGCGCTTCATCACCAGCCGCGGCAAGGCATAGGGAGTGCGGGACAGTTGTTCATCAATCTGTTCGAGATGATTGAGATAGATATGGGCATCTCCCAGCGTGTGAACAAACTCGCCAACCTTCAGCCCGGTGACATGGGCCATCATGTGGGTCAGCATGGCATAGGAGGCGATGTTGAACGGCACCCCCAGGAAAATATCACCCGAACGCTGGTAGAGCTGGCACGACAATTTCCCGTTGGCCACATAAAACTGGAACAGGCAGTGGCAGGGCGGCAAGGCCATCTTGTCCACATCAGCGGGGTTCCAGGCGGTCACAAGCAGCCTGCGTGAATCCGGAGTTTTCCTGATGCGGGCGACCGTGTCGGCAATCTGGTCGATCACCCCGCCATCACGCGACGGCCACGAACGCCATTGCTGCCCGTAGACGGGACCGAGATCGCCACTCGCATCGGCCCACTCGTCCCAGATCGTAATCCTGTTGTCGTGCAGGAACTTGATGTTGGTATCGCCGCTGAGCAGCCACAACAATTCATAGATGATGGAGCGCAGATGCAGCTTCTTGGTCGTCACCAGCGGAAAACCGCTCGCGAGGTCAAAGCGCATTTGATAGCCGAACACCGACCGCGTGCCGGTTCCGGTACGGTCAGTTTTCAGAACTCCATGGTCGCGGACATGCCGCATGAGATCAAGATATTGGCGCATGGTTGATAAACTAGCCGATTCTTTAACCTAAAACAAAATAGTGGGTTTAACCCTCCTCGGGCGCCGGAATTAACTAATGTAGGAGCGCGAATACAACGGTTTTTAAAGAATCAGGCTGGCCCTTTCGCTTGTGGCCGGGAAGCCCTATATCAGGGGTGCCACCCAGCAATGGGCGGCTATGGTGATAAAATGCCATCGTAATAAACCTTTCGGACCCGGGGGCAGTACCCGGCGCCTCCACCAGGTGTCAGGGGTCAGGTATCAGATTAGTTTGACACCTGATACCCGACACCCGACACCTGAAACGGGGGCGAACTAGGATCGACGAGGGTGTAAAGGATGGAGCTTTGCCCGTGATGGTTCCGACGTTATCGGGCTAAACAAGTAGTTGCAAATGACAACTATGCTCCGGTAGCTCTCGCTGCTTAATGCAGTGCGAATGCCGAA
>CAZAMS010000061.1:0-4380 GCA_964486305.1 uncultured Aestuariivirga sp. | reverse complement strand
AATCTTGTGGTTAGCGTACTTCCGTCTCTCGCTGAATGCTGGTTCGTTCCGCAGTTTGCCGAATTCTGCGCAGCCGAATCTTTGATGAAAATCACTCTTCGGGTAGAGGATGACCCCGTCGATTTTGCGCGCCACGAAATTGACCTCCGTATCTGTTATGGAACCAATCTCTATCCTGACCTCAAAACAGCTCCATTGTTTCAAGATCACGTTCTGCCAATGTGTGCTCCGTCTTACCTCGCCAGGCAACCGCGGCAAACAATTGAATGGGGCAGTTTGCCCGAGCAAGATTTCATTCACACGGTCTGGGGGCCAAGTTTCGTGTCCCATCCCGGCTGGAACGACTGGATGAAGGACAATTGCCCTACCCGCAAACTTGATGAAAGCAAGGGCCATCGCTTGGCCATGTCGCGGCTGACCCTTGATTTTGCCCGTAATGGACTTGGCATTGCGCTTGGCCAACACCAACTTGCCATGCCTGACATAACGGCAGGCTGTCTTGTCATCGCCTCGGAAAATTCACTGCCGCTGGGCCACAGCTATTGCGCCGTGTTTCCACAATCCAAGTCACGCAAGGCAGGACTCAAAAGACTGTTGGACTGGCTCACAAGGAACCCCGTCAATGATCGGCAAATTCCAGCGCTGCGTCGGTGAGCCAGTCGTAGACGCTCAGGGCAAAGGTGCGGAGGGCGTAGATTTCAAAGCGGCTTTCGCTCACACAATGGACCAGAACGGGCGTGTGGTGGATGCCGGTCATGGCGAACATGCCGGGCTTGAAGACGGTGGGATGGAAATCGAGGGGAATGCCTTTGCTGAGAACATCACGGGCGGGCGCGCCTTCGATGAAGATGCGGGTGCGGCTATGCGATAGCGGTGTGAGGATTGCGACGCCTCCCAGCTTCGTTGCAATGTCGTCATTCTCCGGGCCGATGATCCAGAACTGATTTTCCCCGGTGCGCATGAGCGTGCGGCCATCGCTTTGCAAGGTTACTCCAACTTTGGCTGGCAGCTTGCCGATGATCGGGCTTATGACCTTTGCGGGGCCCGCGACTTGCAACAGTGAAAAGCCGCGCGCTTCGCCGATCTGCAGGACGGGGCTTGCATAGGGCTTGGCACTGGCGAGGGCTGATCGGCGGTCAAGCATTGAGGCGCGCTCCTTCCCGGTCGATAAAGTGCGGCGAGACGATGCGGGCTTTCACCTGTTCGTTCTTCAAGGGGAAGGCGCAGATGATGTCTTCGCCCTCGTGTTTCAATCCGCCCTGATAAAGACCAAGGGCGATGAATTTGTTCAGTTCCGTGGACTAGGTGACCGACGTGATATAACCGCGGCCGTGGCCCTTGATCTCATCGCCCGCCGAAAACAGGATGGAGCCGCCGCGCAGCTTCTTGTCCGCTTCCATCAACTCAATACCGACGAGGCTCCAGCGCTCCGGCGCCTGCAGGTTTTCACGCATGCGCAGTTCCTTGCCGACATAGGCTTTTTCCTTGCCCGCCATTTTGCCGAGGCCCAGATCATCCAGGGTATTGCGATGATCGAGTTCAAGTCCCGCCACATGGCCCTTCTCGATGCGAAGGCTGGCCAATGCTTCCAAGCCATAGGGCTTGATGCCAAGAGGTTTGGCCACTTTCAGGAAATGCTCCCATAACGCGCAGGCATAGTCAGCGGGACAATGGACCTCATAGGCCAGCTCTCCGGAGAAAGAGAGGCGCAGGAGGCGAATGGGCACGCCGTCGAGGTTCACTTCGAGGCAGCCCATATAGGGGAGATTTTCGGTGGAGACATCGGCATCAGAAAAAGCCAGTTGCAAGGCCTCGCGGGATTTTGGGCCAGATACCGCCATGCCCGCCCATTCATCTGTAAGCGAGGTGACATGAACTTTCAAATCAGTCCAATGGACCTGCAGCAGGTATTCAAGCCAGGACATCACTTCGCCGGCCTGCGCCGTGGTCGTGGTCAAATAGAACTGTGTGTCGGAAATGCTCGTGGTCGTGCCATCATCGAGCACCACGCCATCATCATTGAGCATCACGCCATAGCGCGCCTTGCCCACGGGCAATTTGGCAAAGCCATTGACGTAGACGCGGTTGAGGAACTCCGCCGCATCGGGACCCTGCACATCGATCTTGCCGAGAGTTGAAACATCGGCGAGGCCAACGCCTTTGCGCACCAGTTCCATTTCCTTGATGTAGGCGGTCTCCGGCGAATTCCCGGCCCAGGCATAATACCAGGCGCGCATCCACAGGCCCGCTTCGATGAAGGTCGCGCCATGGGCCTTGCTGGCATCATGAAGTGGCGAGAGACGATAGGGCCGGAAATGACGGCCGATGGTTCGCCCCGCAATGGCGCCCACGGCAAGGCCCGTGTAAGGCGGGCGGAAGGTCGTGGTTCCGGCCTGCATGATCGGCACTTCGCGCAAGCCAGCCATGATGGCAATCGCATTGATGTTCGAGGTCTTGCCCTGATCGGTGCCCATGCCAAGGGTGGTGTAGCGCTTCAAATGCTCGACGCTGACATAGCCTTCCTGATGGGCAGTCTTGATATCCTTCACGGTCACATCGGATTGCACATCGACAAAGGCTTTGCCCTTGCCCGCAACGGCCGGCAGCCATACGGGCAGAATATGATAGGCGCGGTCCTTGCCTTCGGGCTGCAAAACGGGCTTTGCGGGCTTGCCAAATTCAGCAACGGCTTTTGCGCCTGCCTCACTGCCGTCTTTCACGGCGGCCTGGAGGCCAAAGCGACCCATCACGGCGCCTGCCCCAAAATGCATTGCCGTAAAGCCGCCCGGAACAAAGGCTGCAATCTTCTCATCGTAAACCGGCTTGATGCCGCCGTGGGAGGTGAGATGCACTGTCGGGCTCCAGCCGCCAGACATGGCCAGCAGATCGCACTCGATGGATGCCGAATGGGCGCCCGCAAGTTGCACGCGGCTCACCTGCTTGACGCCTTCCACATCGGCAACACCGGTTCCCGGAAACATCGCCATGCCGAGCATCGCGGCTTTCGAAAGAAGATCGGACGGGATGACCTTGCGGTGGTCAGCCATGGTCACGGCAATGCCTGCTTCCGTGAGATCAAAGGCGGTCAGGTAGGCCGTGTCATTGTTGGTTACCATGCACACGCGTTTGAGCGGGGCCACGGCGAAACGGTTGAGATAGGTGCGCACAGCTGACGCCAGCATGACGCCGGGCCGGTCATTGTTGGAAAATACAAGCGGACGTTCGAGTGCGCCGGTTGCAAATACAATTGACTTGGCGCGAAGTGAAATCAGAGTCTGGCGCGGCTTGCCTTTCGCCGCATCAGAAGTCTCGTGACGTTGAGACAGAACTACAAAATTATCGTCATAGAGGCCTTGTGCTGTTGTCCGTGCGCGGATTTTCACGTTGGAAAGCGATGCCAATTCAGCAAGTTGCTCTTTTCGCCATGTTTCGAAATCGACCATCCGTTCAGAGAGCAATTGTCCGCCGAATTCCGAATCCTGCTCAACCAGAACGACGCGCGCGCCCGAACGCCCTGCGGTCAGAGCGGCGGCAAGTCCTGCGGGACCGGAGCCCGCAACCAGCACATCGCAGAATTCATGGGCCGTATCGTAGCGGTCCCAATCTTTCTCGTAGGAGCCTTTGCCAAGCCCTGCGGCGCGCCGGATGAAAGGCTCATAGAACATCCAGGATTTTTTGAAGGGACCCATGAAGGTCTTGTAGTAGAAGCCGGACTGGAACATGGGGCTTAGAGCTGAGTTCACCGCCATCAAATCAAAGTCCGGCGATGGCCAGGCATTTTGTGATTTCACCACAAGGCCCTCGGTGAGATCAACGGTGGTTGCCGGAATATTGGGTTCGTTCTTTCCCAGCGTGAAAAGGCCGTTGGGCTCTTCAACACCAGCGGACACAATTCCCCGTGGGCGATGGTACTTGAAACTCCGTGACGTCAGGGTCCTGCCATTGGCAAGCAAAGCCGAAGCCAAGGTATCGCCGGCAAATCCATTCAGAGGCTTGCCGTCATAGGTGAAGCTGACCGGTTTGCTGCGGTCTATGCGGCCGCCCTTGTCGAGCCTGCGGAACGCCGTCATCGGGATAGGCTCCCCTGTGTCAAAGGTGCCCTCATCCGGCCTGTCGGCCACCTTCTCCCATGCCAAGAGGCATGGGAGAAGGCGATAACCACAAAGTGCCTTCTCCCGTTCGCAGAATGGGAGAAGGTGCCCGAAGGGCGGATGAGGGCTTTTTGCCGCAAATTTGATTGTGCGACATTGGGGCTCATGGCGCCTCTCCGATTTCATTCGTCGCGGTGTTGCGCGTGAGCTTGAACCACTGCCTGCATCCCAGGACATGCTGCCAGTATTCCGTGTGCAGTCCTTTGGGATTATCAAACAGGAAATAATA
>CAZAMS010000060.1:0-2078 GCA_964486305.1 uncultured Aestuariivirga sp. | reverse complement strand
GGGCCGACAAGAACACGCCAAAATCCATGATTCTGACCGGCGGCCCCATTGACACGCGCCGCAACCCCACCGCCGTCAACAAGCTGGCAAAGGAAAAAGGCGCCGACTGGTTCCGCCAGAATGTGATCATGAAAGTGCCGTTTCCCCACGCGGGCTTCATGCGCGATGTCTATCCCGGCTTCCTGCAATTGACCGGATTCATGACCATGAATCTGGATCGCCACATGGATGCCCACCGCCAGCTCTTCTGGCATCTCGTTGAGGGCGATGAAGAGAGCGCCGAAAAGCATGAGGATTTCTACGACGAATACATGTCGGTCATGGACCTCACGGCGGAGTTCTACCTGCAAACCGTGGACCGGGTTTTTGTAAATCACGATCTCCCGAACGGCTCCTACATGCATCGCGGCACCCTTGTTGAACCCGCGAAGATCACCAACACAGCCCTCATGACGTTCGAGGGTGAACGCGACGATATTTCCGGTGTTGGCCAAACTGAGGCCGCCCATGATTTGTGTTCAGGGCTCGCCAAAGAAAAGAAACGGCATCATCTGCAATTGGGCGTGGGCCACTATGGCGTCTTCAGCGGATCACGTTTCCGCAATGATGTGGTCCCCATGATCGTGGATTTTGTGAACGCTAACGCCTGATGGCAGGCTTGTTCCGCAAGTTTGTAAAAGCCTGGTCAGAGGTGCCGGGCGAACCCATCTCCATTCTTGTCGACGATCAGCCGGTCACCGTGAATTTTCGCCGCAATGCAAGGGCCAAACGGATTATCCTCCGCCTGACGCGAGAGTCCACCGGTATCGTTGTAACGCTGCCGAAAAGTGTGAACTCCGCACGGGCCTTGGCCTTTGTCGAAAAGTCAGTTCCCTGGATTTCTAAACATCTCAAGCAAAGAACCCCGCGGACTGTTCTAGGTCACGGCTCCACCATTCCGCTTCGCGGTATTCCCCATGAGGTTCGCGCCATCACCACACGCCGCGGCGTCATCACTATTGACCCTATTGCGCAGCTCATCCACGTGCCCGGTGATCCCCTCCATGTCAGCCGTCGTTTGCAGGATTGGTTGAAGGCTCAGGCCAAGGCCGATCTCACTGCGGCTTCTATTCGCTACGCAAAAGCCATGGACGTAAGTTTTAAGCGAATATCAATCCGTGACCAGAAAAGCCGCTGGGGTTCCTGCTCGGCATCAGGCGATCTCTCCTACAACTGGCGCCTGATCCTGGCCCCCGGCCATATCCTGGATTATGTCGCGGCCCATGAAGTGGCCCATCGCCAGCACATGAACCACGGGCCAAAATTCTGGCGCCTGGTCTTGAAGCATTGCCCGCACGCCTCCACCGCCAAGCACTGGTTCAAATCCAACGGCGCGGAATTGCATCGTTTTACGGCGCGTCAATAAGCTGTTGCGGCGGAAAGTTATCGATCAGCGCGGGTTTTTGGGATATTCGGGCGCGATGACCATAGGCAGTGATTTTGAGATATTTCTGGTATCCCCTCCCGGCCTTGAAGCTGTGCTCTGCGCCGAGGTGCAGGCCTTGGGCTTCATTGACTCCAAGCAGGTTGTGGGTGGCGTGCTGGTCAGGGGCGGTTGGCCGGAGGTTTGGCGGGCGAATCTTGAAATTAGGGGTGCCACGCGCGTCCTGGCCCGCATCGGCGCGTTTCATGCGGGTCACCTCGCTCAACTCGACAAGCTCGCCCGCAAATTTCCGTGGGGGCAGTTCTTGCGTCCCGATGTGCCAGTCCAAATCGAGGTCACCTGCAAGAAGTCCCGCATCTATCATGCAGGTGCTGCGGCGCAGCGGATTGAAACTGCGATCCGTGAAGAACTGGGTGCTCCCATCTCGCCTGATGCCGAGCTTTGCATCAAGGCACGCTTCGAAGACAATCTGTGCACGGTCAGCATCGATACGTCAGGTGAATCCCTGCACAAGCGTGGCCACAAGGAAGCCATCGCCAAGGCGCCCATGCGCGAAACCATGGCGTCCCTTTTCCTGCGTCAATGCGGATATGATGGCCGTGAAACCGTGGTTGACCCCATGTGTGGCTCCGGCACCTTCGTGATTGAAGCCGCC